>NZ_JBAHZB010000036.1:0-33252 GCF_036697315.1 Alteromonas sp. 14N.309.X.WAT.G.H12 | reverse complement strand
CCGTGGTCAACGTGGCCGATTGTACCCACGTTTACATGGGGTTTCGTACGTTCAAACTTTTCTTTTGCCATTTTTCTCGTTTCCTAAGTTAAAAGTCCGACCCAATACAGACCGGACCGAACCTTCATTAAGATTTAATTTCTAGATTCTATAATTGCTTTAGCAACATTGCTAGGCGCTTCAGAATAATTGAAGAACTCCATAGAGTATGACGCGCGACCTTGCGTTTGTGAACGCAGATCCGTGGCATACCCAAACATTTCTGAAAGGGGTACTTTAGCGCGCACGATTTTAACGCCCGCAACACCGTCTTCCATACCTTCGATCATACCGCGACGACGGTTCAAATCACCAACAACATCACCCATCCAATCTTCCGGCGTGGTTACTTCAACCTTCATTGTGGGTTCCAGCAACACCGGATTTGCCTCGGTGCAGCCTTTCTTGAACCCCATAGAACCGGCAATCTTAAACGCCATTTCCGAAGAGTCAACATCGTGATATGAACCATCAAACAGCGTAACCTTAACATCAAGAACAGGATACCCTGCAAGAACACCGCTTTGCAGCTGTTCCTGAATTCCTTTATCTACCGCAGAAATAAATTCTTTCGGTACCACGCCACCTACAATTTCGTTAACGAATTCATAGCCAGCGCCTTCTTCCTGAGGCTCTATTCGCAACCACACGTGGCCAAATTGACCCCGACCACCAGATTGACGAACAAATTTTCCTTCAGCTTCCACCGTAGAGCGAATGGTTTCACGATAGGCAACCTGAGGTTTACCTACATTACATTCAACCTTAAATTCGCGTTTCATACGATCAACAATAATATCCAGATGCAATTCACCCATACCGGAGATTATCGTTTGGCCACTTTCATCATCAGTATGAACTCTAAATGATGGATCTTCCGCAGCTAATTTACCTAAGGCCAAAGCCATTTTTTCTTGATCGGCTTGTGATCTAGGCTCAACCGCGATGGAAATAACCGGTTCAGGAAACTCCATTCTTTCTAGCGTAATGATGTGATTTGGATCACATAATGTATCCCCTGTGGTCACATCTTTAAGACCGATAGCGGCGGCAATGTCGCCAGCGCGAACTTCTTTTAGTTCTTCGCGATCTTTAGCATGCATCTGCACAATACGACCGAAACGCTCACGCTTGCCTTTCACCGGGTTATATACCGTATCACCGGTATTAACCACGCCGGAATAGCATCGGAAAAATGTCAATGTGCCAACAAAAGGATCCGTGGCAATTTTAAAGGCCAATGCTGAAAACGGTTCATCGTCATCGGCATGACGCTCTGCGGTAGTTTCATCGCCATCGTCCAGTACGCCCTCAATGGCCGGCACGTCGATAGGTGCTGGTAAATACTCAATAACGGCATCAAGTACGGCCTGAACGCCTTTATTCTTAAATGCGCTACCGCAAGTAGCCAGAACAATTTCATTGTTCAAAACACGAGTACGAAGCGCTGATCGAATTTCCTCTTCGGTTAAATCTTCACCTTCAAGGTATTTGTCCATCAACGACTCAGACGCCTCGGCAGCGGCTTCTATCAACTCAGTGCGATAGTGCTCTGCTTTTTCGGCTAATTCTTCTGGAATGTCTTCATAGGTAAATGTCATACCCATATCTTCAGCATTCCAGTTTATGGCTTTCATCTTAATTAGATCGATAACGCCATGGAATTCTTCTTCTGCACCAATATTTAACTGAATTGGTACGCAGGTCGCGCCCAAGCGTTTTTTAATTTGCTCGACAACGCGTTCAAAGTCGGCACCGGCCCGGTCCATCTTATTGACGAAAACCAGACGCGGCACACGATATTTATCAGCCTGTCGCCAGACTGTTTCTGATTGAGGTTCAACCCCGGAAGACCCACAAAACACTACCACCGCACCATCAAGTACACGCAAAGAACGTTCGACTTCAATGGTGAAGTCAACGTGTCCCGGCGTATCAATGATATTGATACGATGTGTATCGTACTGTTGCTGCATACCAGACCAAAAACAGGTGGTAGCGGCAGACGTGATAGTAATACCACGTTCCTGCTCTTGCTCCATCCAGTCCATGGTGGCGGCACCATCATGTACTTCGCCAATCTTGTGCGATAGTCCTGTATAAAACAGAACACGCTCAGTAGTGGTAGTTTTACCCGCATCTACGTGAGCGACTATGCCAATATTACGATAACGATCAATTGGGGTCTTACGAGGCATACGACTCTCTCAGTTTAGACGTTGATTACCAACGATAGTGTGCGAACGCTTTGTTCGCTTCGGCCATACGGTGAACGTCTTCACGTTTCTTAACCGCAGAACCTTTGTTGTCTGCTGCATCTAACATTTCAGCTGCAAGGCGTTGTGCCATGGATTTTTCGCCACGTTTACGTGCCGCTTCTACCAACCAACGCATACCTAATGCATTACGACGAACAGGACGAACTTCTACTGGAACCTGGTAAGTTGAACCACCAACACGGCGAGATTTAACTTCCACAGTAGGACGAATGTTGTCCAGTGCATCTTCAAATACATCAAGGTGTGCCTTGCCGGTTTTTTCAGCAACAATATCAAGCGCACCGTAAACAATCTTTTCAGCAACTGATTTCTTGCCGTCGAGCATTACGACATTCATGAATTTAGCAAGCAGTTGAGAACCAAATTTTGGTTCAGGTAGGATTTTACGTTGACCTACGACTCTTCTTCTTGGCATTTCTATTCTCCGTATGAATTCAGGGAATTCCCAAAACTCTAATTACTTCAGTTTGGCCTTACTAACGGAGAACCGTTAAGACTTAGGCTTCTTGGCACCGTACTTAGAACGGGCCTGACGACGGTCGTTAACGCCGGCGCAGTCTAATGTACCGCGAACAGTGTGATAACGAACACCTGGTAGATCTTTAACACGACCACCACGAATAAGAACAACACTGTGCTCTTGTAAGTTGTGACCTTCACCACCGATGTATGAAGATACTTCAAAACCATTAGTTAAACGTACACGGCATACTTTACGCAGTGCAGAGTTTGGTTTTTTAGGCGTAGTGGTATATACACGGGTACATACACCACGTCTTTGTGGGCAAGCTTGCAAAGCAGCAACGTTGCTTTTCGCAACGGGCTGGCGGCGTGGCTTACGCACTAACTGGTTAACTGTTGCCATTAACTAGCTCCTGATTGAAAACAATAAAAACCCGATACCATGGCCGGGTCTGCTAATACGGCTAATCGATCTATGAAAAATCAAACGAAGGTTGCTCAACCCTTACCTGCTTTCCCATACAAAAAACCGCGTCCTGATTGGATTAATCTGGAAAAAACCAAGATTAACCCAAATTCGGGTCGCGGAATTCTAATGATCTCATAAGCCACTGTCAAGGTGTACAAAGGATAACCAAGGGATTATTCTTTGACTGGCACCAAAACAAAGACGGACAGCACGACGTACTGTCCGTGAATACTTATTCGTCTGTCGCGTTATTGCCACCAACTTCCGCATTCAATGCTTCAGTAAGGGCTTGTTCTGCTTCAGCAGCAGATACAGACATTTCTTCAATTTCTTCGGCACGTTTCGCCATACGACGTTCGTGATAAGCAAAACCAGTACCGGCTGGGATAAGGCGTCCAACGATTACGTTTTCTTTCAGACCACGTAAGTCATCTTCCTTACCTTGTACCGCTGCTTCTGTAAGCACTCGTGTGGTTTCCTGGAACGATGCTGCAGAGATAAACGACTCTGTAGACAACGAAGCCTTGGTAATACCCAACAATTGCGTTTCATACAGCGCAGGCAGTTTGCCTTGCTTTTCAATTTCACGGTTAGCGATTTTAACGTGTGCCACTTCAACTTGTTCGCCTTCCAGGAATTGGGTATCACCCGGTGCAGTAATAATACACTTACGCAGCATCTGGCGAATAACCACCTCGATGTGCTTATCGTTAATTTTTACACCTTGCAGGCGATAAACTTCCTGAACTTCGTTCACGATATAGTTAGATACGGCACTGATACCACGTAAACGTAAGATGTCATGAGGAGACTCAGGACCGTCGGCGATAACTTCACCACGTTCTACCTGCTCACCTTCAAACACGTTGAGCTGACGCCATTTAGGAATCATCTCTTCATACGCATCGCCGCCATCAGTGGGCGTGATAACCAGACGTTTCTTGCCTTTGGTCTCTTTACCAAAGCCGATGGTACCGGAGATCTCTGCCAAAATAGCAGGCTCTTTTGGTTTACGGGCTTCGAACAAGTCAGCAACACGTGGCAGACCACCGGTAATATCACGGGTCTTCGAGCTTTCCTGAGGAATACGGGCAAGCACATCACCAGCGTGAGCCAGTTTGCCATCCGCGGCCTCAATGGTGGTAAAGCTTGGTAGACGAATTTCCTGTAACGCGCCTTCGTCGCTTTCCAAGATTAGCTTAGGCTCTTTAGAGTTAACCTTCGCTAGATCTTTAACAACGATACGTGTCAGACCGGTCAGTTCATCTTGCTGCATTTCCGTATTGGAATCATCGATATCAGCAAAAGAGATCTTAGACGGACGCTCAACCACGATTGGGTGACTATGCGGATCCCATGTTGCAACGATTTGACCTGGCGTTACTAGCGCACCGTCGTCTACAGACAATATGGCACCGTAAGGCACTTTATAGCGCTCTTTCTCACGACCATGGCTATCGATAACCGTCAGTTCGGTAGAACGAGACACAATCACCACTTTATCGTCGCTGTTGCGAACGAATTTCGTGTTGTGCATTTTCAGGTTACCTTCGGTTTTCACCTGAACGCTGTTTTCCGCCGATGCTCTTGATGCCGCACCACCGATGTGGAACGTACGCATGGTAAGCTGTGTACCCGGTTCACCGATTGACTGTGCTGCAATAACACCCACCGATTCACCTTTCGCGACCATGTGACCACGTGCCAAATCACGACCATAACAGTTCGCACAAACACCAAAGTCATTGTCACAGGTAATAACAGAACGCACCATTACCTGGTCAACTGAATTGGCTTCAAGCATGTCAACCAAGGCTTCATCAAGTAGCACGTTGCGTTCGACTAAGACTTCGTCGGTACCTGGTTTAAGCACATCTTCTGCAACTACACGACCTAGTACACGTTCACGCAGTGGCTCAACCACGTCACCACCTTCAATCAGCGGCGACATTTTCACCCCTTCAAAGGTGCCACAATCGGAGTTGGTGATAACCAAATCCTGGGCTACGTCAACCAAACGACGAGTTAGATACCCGGAGTTAGCGGTTTTCAGTGCTGTATCGGCAAGACCTTTACGGGCACCGTGAGTAGAGATGAAGTACTGTAATACGTTCAAACCTTCGCGGAAGTTTGCGGTGATAGGCGTTTCGATGATGGAACCATCGGGTTTTGCCATCAAACCACGCATCCCGGCCAACTGACGAATCTGAGCGGCACTACCCCGAGCACCGGAGTCGGCCATCATATAAACAGAGTTAAATGATGCCTGCTCTTCTTCCTCACCGTCGCGGTTAATCACCACGTCGGTTTTCAGATTTTCCATCATGGCTTTCGCCACTTTCTCGTTGGCATTTGACCAAATATCGATAACTTTGTTGTATCGCTCACCGGCAGTAACAAGACCGTTTTGGAACTGTTCCTGAATCTCGATAACTTCCGCTTCCGCCGCTTCGATAATGTCTTTTTTGGCATCTGGGATAACCATGTCATCAATACCCACCGATGCACCGGCAATCATTGCATAATGGAACCCGGTATACATGATTTGGTCAGCCGCGATAACGGTGTCTTTCAGACCCAGTGTCCGATAACAAGCATTAAGCAGTTTCGAGATCTGCTTTTTACCCATAGGCTGGTTGATGATTTCAAACGGCAGACCTTTAGGCAGAATCAATGAGAAAATAGCACGACCAACAGTGGTATCTGTCAGTGTCACTTTTTCAGTTTTAGTACCATCTTCTGCAATATCATATTCTGTGATACGTACTTTAACACGGGCATGCAATTCAGCAGCTTCAGTACGGTAAGCTTTTTCCGCTTCGTGAGGGCTAGTAAATACCATGCCTTCACCTTTACCGTTAACTTTATCTCGTGTCAGATAGTAAAGACCTAATACAACGTCCTGTGAAGGTACGATGATAGGCTCACCATTAGCAGGTGACAAAATGTTGTTCGTTGACATCATCAAGGCACGGGCTTCAAGCTGTGCTTCAATGGTCAAAGGAACGTGAACCGCCATTTGGTCACCATCGAAGTCGGCGTTATAAGCCGCGCACACCAAGGGGTGCAACTGAATCGCTTTACCTTCGATTAGGGTCGGTTCAAAAGCCTGGATACCCAATCTGTGCAGTGTTGGCGCACGGTTAAGTAATACAGGGTGTTCGCGAATCACTTCGTCAAGTACGTCCCAAACTTCAGGTGCTTCCCGTTCTACCAGTTTTTTGGCGGCTTTAATGGTGGTAGCTAAACCACGGCCTTCCAATTTTCCGTAGATAAAGGGCTTAAACAGCTCAAGCGCCATCTTCTTAGGCAAACCGCACTGATGCAAACGCAAGGTAGGACCAACGGTAATAACCGAACGACCTGAGTAATCCACACGCTTACCAAGCAAGTTCTGACGGAAACGACCTTGCTTACCTTTAATCATATCGGCAAGTGATTTCAAAGGACGTTTGTTCGAACCCGTGATAGCACGACCGCGACGGCCGTTATCTAACAAGGCATCCACCGCTTCCTGAAGCATACGTTTTTCGTTACGTACGATAATATCAGGGGCCGCGAGGTCTAAAAGACGCTTCAAACGGTTGTTACGGTTAATAACACGACGGTATAAGTCGTTCAAATCAGAGGTTGCAAAACGGCCGCCATCCAGTGGTACCAACGGACGTAAATCCGGTGGAAGGACAGGCAACACCGTCATGATCATCCATTCAGGCTTGTTACCTGATTGCTGGAATGATTCAAGCAATTTCAAACGCTTAGTGATTTTCTTACGCTTTGTTTCAGAGTTAATACTTGGTAACTCTTCACGCATTGACGCAACATCAGCATCCACGTCGAGTACTTTGAGCAAATCGAATACCGCTTCGGCACCCATTTTTGCTTCAAATTCGTCGCCGTGCTCTTCGAGCGCATCTAAGTATTCTTCTTCGCTTAGCAATTGACTGCGTTCAAGGGTCGTCATACCTGGTTCGGTGACCACGTAAGATTCAAAATACAAGACACGTTCAATATCGCGCAAAGTCATGTCCAGCATTAAGCCGATACGTGACGGTAACGATTTTAAGAACCAAATATGTGCAACCGGGCTAGCCAGTTCAATGTGACCCATACGTTCACGACGAACTTTAGTCAGGGTAACTTCAACGCCGCATTTTTCGCAGATTACACCACGATGCTTCAAACGCTTATACTTACCGCATAAACATTCATAGTCTTTTACCGGTCCGAAAATACGGGCACAGAACAAACCGTCACGCTCAGGTTTGAACGTACGGTAATTAATGGTTTCAGGCTTCTTCACTTCACCGAATGACCAAGAACGGATCATGTCAGGCGATGACAGGCCAATTCGAATATTATCGAATTCTTCTGTCTTGTTTTGTTGCTTTAGAAACTTTAATAAGTCTTTCACATTACTCTCCCAGCGGAGTCAGTCTCTATAGCCCGGCGAACCGGGCCATCAAATCATACTATGGCGTAAGCCGTATTACTTTTCTTCCAACTCGATATTGATACCGAGTGAACGAATCTCTTTGAGCAATACGTTGAAGGATTCAGGCATGCCTGGTTCCATTCTGTGATCGCCATCCACGATGTTCTTGTACATTTTGGTACGTCCGTTAACGTCATCAGACTTAACGGTAAGCATTTCCTGCAAGGTATATGCAGCACCGTATGCTTCAAGGGCCCACACTTCCATTTCTCCGAAGCGCTGACCACCGAATTGTGCTTTACCACCAAGGGGTTGCTGTGTAACCAAGCTGTAAGAACCGGTTGAACGCGCATGCATCTTGTCGTCAACCAAGTGGTTCAGTTTCAGCATGTACATGTAACCTACCGTTACAGGCCGTTCAAATTGACGTCCAGTACGGCCATCGAACAAGTTAATCTGTCCGCTTTCCGGCAGGTCTGCCAGTTTCAACATCGCTTTAATTTCTGATTCTTTCGCACCAGAGAAAACCGGAGTCGCAACAGGTACACCTTTACGCAGGTTATCGGCCAAACGAAGAATTTCATCATCGGTGAAGTTATCAATATCCACTTCCTGGTGAACGTCACCTAAGGTATACACCTCTTTTAGGAAGTTACGTAACTTCGCCAACTCTTCTTGTTCTTTGAGCATGCGATCAATTTTCACACCCAGACCATGAGCCGCCATACCTAAGTGCGTTTCAAGGATCTGACCGATGTTCATCCGCGATGGTACACCCAACGGGTTCAACACGATGTCTACCGGCGTACCGTTTTCATCGTATGGCATATCTTCCACAGGGATAACCGTAGAGATAACACCTTTGTTACCGTGACGACCGGCCATTTTATCACCCGGTTGAATGTGACGTTTAACCGCAAGATACACTTTAACAATTTTAAGTACACCCGGTTGCAAGTCATCACCTTGGGTGATCTTACGACGCTTGTTCTCGAACTTCTTATCAAAATCAGATTTGATTTCAATATGTTGCTCGGTGATTTGATCAAGCTCATTCTGCGCATCTTCGTTAGTCAATGGAATTTCTAACCACTTTTCACGAGGCATGCTGTCCAGTTTCGCTTCCGCAACACCGGCATTAATTAGCAGGTTGCGAGCACGGGCAAAAATACCGTCAGCTAAGATATTAAATTCGTCAGACAAGTCTTTCTTAACCTGACGTAATTGCATATCTTCGATTTCCATGGCGCGTTTGTCTTTCTCAACGCCGTCACGGGTAAAGACCTGTACATCGATAACGGTACCGTGGACCGAATTAGGTACACGCAATGACGTATCTTTTACGTCTGAGGCTTTTTCACCGAAGATTGCTCTTAACAGTTTTTCTTCTGGCGTAAGCTGGGTTTCACCTTTAGGTGTTACCTTACCTACCAGAATGTCGCCGCCTTTCACTTCCGCACCAATGTAAACAACACCGGATTCATCCAACTTGCCTAACGCGGCTTCACCAACGTTAGGAATATCAGAAGAAATCTCTTCTGGACCTAATTTGGTATCACGGGCGATACAGCTAAGTTCTTGGATATGGATAGTCGTGAAACGGTCTTCTTGCGCTACGCGCTCAGAAATAAGGATGGAATCCTCAAAGTTATAACCATTCCACGGCATGAACGCGATACGCATGTTCTGACCAAGGGCCAGTTCACCTAAGTCCGTTGATGGACCATCGGCTAATACATCACCGGCAACAATGGGTTCACCCACGTTACAAGTTGGACGCTGGTTAATACAGGTGTTCTGGTTAGAAC
Source organism: Alteromonas sp. 14N.309.X.WAT.G.H12 (assembly GCF_036697315.1). Taxonomy (NCBI): domain Bacteria; kingdom Pseudomonadati; phylum Pseudomonadota; class Gammaproteobacteria; order Alteromonadales; family Alteromonadaceae; genus Alteromonas; species Alteromonas sp. 14N.309.X.WAT.G.H12. Next base: position 23,760 of record NZ_JBAHZB010000036.1, on the reverse strand, counting down.
GGGTGTATTTAGTCAGGTTATAGATATCAATGCCGGCTTCACCAGGCAGCATTTCATCTTCATTCACCTTGATAACGATACGGCTGGCGTCAACGTAATCGACTGTACCACCACGTTTAGCTACCACGGTAACACCCGAGTCAACCGCAACGGTTTTCTCCATACCTGTACCCACTAACGGCTTATCAGCACGCAAAGTAGGCACCGCTTGACGTTGCATGTTCGCACCCATCAATGCACGGTTGGCATCATCGTGTTCCAAGAATGGGATAATGCTGGCAGCAACAGACACGATCTGTTGAGGCGACACGTCCATATATTTGATTTCTTCTTTCGGCATCAACGTGGTTTCACCACGGTGACGTGAAGGAATAAGGTCATCAATCAAAGCGCCATTTTCATCAACCGCCACATTAGCCTGTGCGATTTTGAACTGACCTTCTTCAATGGCAGATAAGTAATCAATTTCATCGGAAATCACACCATCAACGATGCGACGGAAAGGTGTTTCCAAGAAACCGAAATCATTGGTACGGGCAAAGCTCGCCAATGAGTTTATCAAACCGATGTTTGGACCTTCAGGTGTTTCGATTGGGCAAAGACGACCGTAGTGCGTAGGGTGTACGTCACGTACTTCGAAGCCTGCTCGTTCACGGGTAAGACCGCCTGGACCTAAGGCAGAAATACGACGCTTATGGGTCACTTCTGACAATGGGTTGTTTTGGTCCATGAACTGTGACAACTGAGAAGAACCAAAGAATTCTTTCACCGCAGCAGAAATAGGCTTAGCGTTAATCAGATCCTGTGGCATCACGTTGTCTAGGTCACCCAGACTTAAACGTTCTTTTACTGCACGTTCTACACGCACTAAACCAACACGGAACTGGTTCTCAGCCATTTCACCCACAGAGCGAATACGACGGTTACCCAGATGGTCGATATCATCCACTTCATCTTTACCATCACGGATAAGAATCAGTTGCTGCATTACGGCAACGATATCAGCTTTGTCCAAGGTGCCTGAACCCGTCAGCTCTTCCCGACCTAAACGGCGGTTGAACTTCATGCGTCCGACGGATGATAAATCGTAACGTTCTTCCGCGAAGAAAAGATTTTCAAACAGGGTTTCTGCTGCGTCTTTTGTTGGCGGCTCACCAGGACGCATCATGCGGTAAATTTCTACCAATGCTTCCAAGCGGTTAGTGGAGTTATCGATACGTAACGTATCTGAGATGTACGAACCGTGATCCAATTCATTGATGTACAATGTTTCGAATTCTTTGATACCCGCTTGGCTTAACGCTGCCATATTTTCCAGCGTTACTTCATCGTTAGCATTAACGATAACTTCACCGGTATCTTCGTCTATGTAGGTGCGTCCGTAAACACGACCAATCATATACTCAGCCGGTACTTCCAGTTCAGTCACACCGGCTTTTTCAAGGGCACGGGTATGACGGGCAGATACACGACGTCCAGATTCAACAATAACTTCACCGTTGTTGTCCTTAATATCGAACTGGGCAGTTTCACCCCGTAGACGATCAGGAACAACTTCCATAAGAAGTTTATTGTCTTCGATGCGAATGTTTACTTTCTCGAAGAATAAATCAAGGATCTCTTCGGTGGTCATCTCCAACGCACGCAAGATAATCGTTGCAGGCAATTTACGGCGACGGTCGATACGCACGAACAGATTATCTTTCGGATCGAATTCGAAATCTAACCATGAACCACGATAAGGAATAACGCGGGCGTTATACAACACTTTACCGGACGAGTGAGTTTTACCTTTGTCGTGATCAAAGAATACACCAGGGGAACGGTGCAACTGCGATACGATAACACGCTCTGTACCATTAATGACGAACGTTCCGTTCTCTGTCATCAAAGGTATTTCGCCCATGTACACTTCTTGTTCTTTAATGTCTTTTACGGTACCAGGGGCAGCATCTTTATCGAATAATACCAACCGCAGTTTTACTCTTAACGGTGCAGAATACGTGACGCCACGAATCTGACATTCTTTAACATCGAAAACGGGTTCGCCCAGGCGATAGCTGACATACTGCAGCTCAGAACTGCCTGAGTAGCTTTTGATTGGAAATACAGAACGGAAAGCAGCTTCTAAGCCGTACTGTCCATCTGTATCTATTTCAATAAATTTTTTGAAAGAATCTAGCTGGATTGAAAGGAGGTATGGAATTTCCAATACCTGTGGGTGTTTGCCAAAATCCTTACGGATACGTTTCTTTTCGCTATAAGAGTAAACCATGGGTTCCTCAGCCTGCTGATTTTTGACCCAACCTGCTGTCTGAACTTAATCAAACAACAAACTTCCACAACCCTTATTCAGGGTAATTTCATAGCATACAACAAAATTCAACTAATTTTTAGTTAACTTATTGGTTTTATGCTTTTTTATGAAATTCCTGCTTGCGCCTGATGATATACAGTAAAGGGTTAAAAACTGTACACCCTACAGCGCAAAAAGGCTGGTGGTCAAAAATAACCACCAGCCTTGCCGTTTCAGGCAGGTAATCTGATTAGTTCAGATTACTTGATTTCAACTTCAGCACCAGCTTCTTCAAGCTGCTTCTTCAGTTCTTCTGCTTCGTCTTTGCTTACGCCTTCTTTGATAGCTTTAGGAGCAGATTCAACTACTTCTTTAGCTTCTTTAAGGCCTAGGCCAGTTGCGCCGCGAACAGCTTTGATAACTGCAACTTTGTTGCCACCGAATGAAGTCATTACAACGTCGAATTCAGTTTTTTCTTCAACTGCTGCTTCGCCGCCAGCTGCTGGACCAGCTACAGCTACTGCTGCAGTTGCTTCAACGCCGAACTTCTCTTCAGCTGCTTCGATCAATTCAACCAGTTCCATAACTGGCATTTCAGCGATCGCGTTTAAAATATCTTCTTTAGTCAGAGCCATTTCTCTAAACTCCTGGGATTAGTATGTTAAAAAATTCAAAATGCCAAAAACGAAAATTATTTTTCGTCTTTGATCGCCGCCAATACACGCACAAACTTGGTAGGAACTTCGTTGATTGTTTGAACGAATTTGCCCACCGGTGCTTTGAAGGTCGCAAGCAGTTTTGCAAGCGCTTCGTCGCGAGTTGGAAGAGAAGCTACTGCATCCAGTTTTTCTGGACCCAATAAACCGCTGCCAATAGAAAGTGCTGTTACTTTTAGCTTGTCATTTCCCTTAGCATAGTCTTTGAAAAGACGTGCTGCGCCGCCAGGGGCGTCGATAGAGAAACCATAGATAAGCGGGCCAGTAAGGGCGCTTTCCAAGTCAGCAAATTTACTGTCAGATAATGCGCGTTTCGCCAGAGTATTACGTACAACCTTAAGGTATACGCCTTGCTCACGAGCTTTAACACGCAGATCAGTCAGTTCTGCTACTTCCATCCCACGGTATTCAGCGACGGCAACGGATAGAGCGCGAGATGCAACGTCGGATACCTCTGCTACGATCTCTTTTTTTGCTGCTAAACCTAGTGCCACTGAGTTCACCTCTTAAAATCTGACTTTGGAATCGATATTTCGATGCCGCCATCAGGGTTCACAGATTGATACAGTCGGGATAAGACTGTACCGCTCCACGGTGTTCCTGGTCCCAGAGAGTCTGAGTCGAAACCACCGTCTGCGCAGGCTTTTTGGTTTAAGTTTTCCGTTGATTGCAGAAGTTCTCTTACCTCTTCTGCCGGAAAACGCCTGCGGTCTTGGACGGGAGCTATCGTTGTTCGCTTCTGGCGATATACAACAGCTCCAACCCATAACCTTTAGAGAAACAGATGCGCTTATGTCACCTGTTAAAAGTCTTACAGGCCTACAGTAGCCTTATCAACCGTCAAGCCAGCGCCCATAGTGGTGCTCAGGCTGACTTTCTCGATGTAGGTACCTTTTGCTGAAGAAGGCTTAGCCTTTTTCAATGCTTCAAGCAGAGCTTCGAGGTTTTCTTGAATCTGGTTTGCTTCAAAAGCAATTTTACCGATGCTAGCATGGATAATACCATTCTTATCATTACGGTAACGAACCTGACCCGCTTTCGCGTTTTTAACCGCTGTTGCAACATCAGGTGTTACAGTACCGGTTTTTGGATTTGGCATCAGGCCACGTGGACCTAAAATTTGACCAAGTTGACCAACAACGCGCATGGCGTCTGGGCTGGCAACAACTACGTCAAAGTTCATTTCGCCTTTCTTAACTTGTTCAGCTAAGTCTTCCATACCTACGATGTCAGCACCGGCTTCTTTCGCAGCTTCAGCATTGGCGCCCTGTGTAAACACAGCTACGCGTACTTCTTTACCCGTACCGTTTGGCAACACAGTTGCACCACGTACGTTTTGGTCAGATTTCTTTGCATCAATACCAAGATTAATAGCAACATCAACGCTTTCTGCAAATTTAGCTGTAGCCAGCTCTTTAAGCAGAGAAACCGCTTCATTGATGTCGTAATCTTTAGTAGCGTCTACTTTTTCGCGGATAAGACGAGCGCGTTTTGTTAATTTAGCCATTCGATTAACCCTCTACGTTCAAGCCCATTGAGCGAGCAGAACCCGCGATAGTACGAACTGCTGCATCCATATCAGCCGCAGTCAGGTCTGGCTCTTTAGTATTGGCAATTTCTTCCAATTGAGCGCGCGTCACTGTACCCACTTTTTCAGTGTTAGGACGGCCTGAACCACTCTTGATACCCGCTGCTTTTTTCAGCAAGTAAGAGGCTGGAGGTGTTTTGGTTTCGAATGTAAAAGAACGGTCTTCGTATACCGTAATTTCTACAGGTACCGGTGCGCCTTTCTCAATGCTTTCAGTTTTTGCGTTGAAAGCTTTACAGAATTCCATGATGTTCACACCATGTTGACCTAATGCAGGACCAACCGGTGGAGATGGGTTAGCAGCGCCTGCTGCAACCTGTAGCTTAATTAAGCCAGTAACTTTTTTAGCCATAATAATGCTCTCGTTTGTGGGTCTAACGCCTTGCAAATACCCGAGAATACTTGCTCTAACGGCTCCCCGTTCCGTTCAAAAGGGCGCGTAATGTACAACAAATAGCCTATCCATGCAATAGCTCTTGCCAATTAATTATCTATAAAGCGACAAAAAAAACCGGATATAGGATCAGTTATCTCCCTGTTGCCGTGTTGGCATACTCGATATGGCTTTGAAAAAAGCGTTAAACGAGGAGAAACCAATGAACGAACTGACACAAAGCGAAGCTCGGCAAATTAACGGCGGGATCTCTGGATGGTATGAATTAGGCTACGATATAGGCTATGCCGCAGGTTATTTCTATGAAAACGTTATGATCGGAAACGGCGTCATAGACGATTTGGCCAAGGCAGTCCGTTAACCCTAACTAGGAGGCGATGACAGGAGACGTCCCGTCATCGTTTTTATTATGAGTACAATCGTTAAGTTTTTTCTTATTTTTGGTTTGTTAAGCATGATGAACGGAGCGTTTCAGTCCTTTGGGGGCGCGGGCAGAGAGATCACCGGCAGCTATTATGTTATCGGCTTTGTGCACTTTAATATTGCGGTCACGCTACATGTATTAGATCAATTCAAACAAGTCAAAAAACAGCTAAATAGCCTGTTAAAAGACAACGTACAAGCAAAAGATAAAGAAACAAAAAACCCAGCATAATGCTGGGTTTTTAAAAACTTGCAGGTAAAAAGGATTAACTAACCTTTTTCGACCTGTCCAAACTCTAAGTCTACCGGCGTAGAACGACCAAAGATCAATACAGATACTTTTACGCGGCTCTTTTCGTAGTCCACTTCTTCGACCACACCGTTGAAGTCGGCAAAAGGCCCATCGGTAACCCGTACCACTTCCCCTGGTTCGAACAAGGTTTTTGGTTTTGGCTTATCCGTAGATTCTTCAAGACGGTTCAAAATGGCATCAGCTTCACGTTTAGTGATTGGCATTGGGCGATCAGACGTACCACCAATGAAGCCCAGTACACGAGGAACACTTTTCACTAAGTGCCACGACTGTTCATTCATTTCCATTTCTACCAACACGTAACCAGGATAAAACTTACGCTCTGATTTACGCTTTTGGCCCGCACGCATTTCGACTACTTCTTCAGTAGGTACCAGTACTTGTCCGAAGTACTTTTCCATACCGTGCATCTTGATGTACTCAAGCAGGGTCTTCTTTACCCGTCCTTCATACTGAGAATACGCCTGAACCACATACCAGCGTTTTTTATTTTCTTCTGGCGCCTGACTTTCTTCAGGAGTTTGATTTTCTTCGGGAACTTGATTTTCTTCAGACATATTACACTCCAATTCCGGTAATGAAGGCAACGAGTCGCACGATGATCCCATCCAGGCCCCAAAGCAACAATGCCATAATCAATGTGGCAGCCATAACAATAAGGGTGGTTTGGTTTGTTTCCTGACGCGTTGGCCAAATAACTTTGCGTACTTCCATGCGCGATTCTTTAGCAAATGTAAGAAAAGCACTGCCTTTTACTGTGGTACCCGCTATCAATCCAGCGATAACGACAACAGCAACGGCAACCAGTGCACGAATCAATACCGAAAATTCATCAAACATGTGGTTTGCGGCAATCAGACCTGCCAACAAGGCAAAAACCACCAGCCATTTCATCATATCCAACGGGTTGGACGTACTTTCCGTTTTTTCGCTCATTTCACGATCCTAGCAATACTGCGTCAGTCTCTACAAAGTACTTCATAGAGTTCAATTCTGGCAGGGGTGGAGGGACTCGAACCCCCAACCATCGGTTTTGGAGACCGCTGTTCTACCAATTCGAACTACACCCCTAAATGTCTTTATCAAGACAAAATTTAGTTACACTGCCCTTGTGAATGTTTGGCGCTTTTTTGTGGAAAATCGCGGATTCGCAAGGGAGGGAGGCGTATTATACCGATCCTTGCCTGAGATACAAGCAAACAAATACAACTCTCTTATGCTCAAAACGAATCATCGTATAAACCCTGGGATCTAGCGTTTAGCACGGATCCTTTGACCCAGTTCGATAACATACACAGGTTAGTCAACACCGATAAATCCACCGGTTTGATGAGCCCACAACTTCGCATAGAGCCCCTTTTTCGCCACCAATTCATGATGGGAACCAGACTCTACAATCTCACCTTTGTCCAGCACCAGTAAGCGATCCATTTGGGCAATGGTGGATAAACGATGCGCTATGGCCAATACGGTTTTATTTTCCATCACAGCATTTAAGCAATCCTGTATCGCCGCTTCCCCTTCTGAATCCAATGCCGATGTGGCTTCATCTAAAATTAAAATAGGCGCGTCTTTTAACAACACCCGAGCAATGGCAATACGCTGTCGCTGCCCACCGGATAATTTGACGCCCCGCTCTCCTACGTGAGCGTCGTAGCCCCTACGCCCCGCATTATCAGAAAGGCTAAGAATAAACTCGTGAGCTTGAGCCTGTTTGGCCGCTCGAATCATTTCTTCTTCGGTGGCATCCGAACGCCCATAAATAATATTATCCCGGACAGAACGGTGCATCAATGAAGTATCCTGTGTCACCATACTAATTTTTTCCCTCAACGTTTCCTGGGACACTAAATGAACAGGCTGTCCATCAATGGTAATGGCACCGCATTGAATATCATAAAAACGCATCAGCAGATTAACGAGTGTAGACTTACCGGCACCAGAGCGCCCAACCAGCCCCACTTTTTCACCGGGTTTAATGGTAAAATTCAGATCCTCAAAAACTTTAATTGCCTTGTCGTCATTGTCTATATAGGCAAAATTAACATGCTTAAAGGCAATTTCACCGCCTTTGAGCGTAAGGGTTTTCGGGGCTTGGGGATCTTTCACCGCGACCGGTTTGGCTAACGTATTCATTCCATCTTGCACTGTGCCAAGGTTCTCAAATAGCGATGAAACTTCCCACATAACCCAATGAGACATGCCGTTTAAACGCAAAACCAAGCTAATGGCGATGGCAATATCACCGGGGCTCACAATGCTTTCCATCCACAGATAAACCGACAAGGCGCCCACGGCAAAAATTAATACGGCATTGGCCAGTTCTACGCAGTTTTCCAAAATCGTAACTAAACGCATTTGTGGATGCACGGTTTTTAGAAATACGTCCATGCTTTCTTTTGCATAATCGGCTTCACGGTGACTGTGTGAGAACAGTTTGACAGTAGCAATATTTGTGTAGCTATCCACAATCCTGCCGGTCATTTCCGAGCGGGCATTGGCCTGAGCCTGGGACACCCGTTTTAGTTTGGGTACCAGCACCCGTAGTATGCCAATGTATACAAAAAACCAGATAACAAGGGGAAGTGCCAAGCGCCAGTCGGTGGAAAAGATTAACACCACCATCGAGATAAAATACACGCTGATATACACCATCAGATCGAGCAATTTCATCACAGTTTCACGCACAGAAAGCGCTGTTTGCATCACTTTAGTGGCAATACGACCGGCAAACTCGTTATGAAAAAAGCTCACGCTTTGCCCGAGTAAATAGCGATGGGCCTGCCAACGGATACGCATGGGGTAATTCCCCATCAACGACTGGCGGTTAAATAACGACCGTAATAAAATACAACCTGGGATCAAAACCACAACCACCAATGCCATCCCCGTCAGTGTCCAGGCTTCTTTGGCTAAAAAATCACTGCGTTCGTGTTGTCCAAACCAGTCTACCATTTGCCCTAAAAAGCCAAATAATGTGACTTCGAGTATCGCTATTACGGCGCTAAGTAAAGAGACCGCCGCAATAATTTTCCACATGCCTTGGGTGTAATAACGGCAAAAAGCCAATAGACCTTTTGGAGGCTGCCCTGGGGGAATATCAGGAAACGGCTGGGTCAGCCGTTCAAAAAAAGAAAACATAGATGTGCTCGAGTTTATTCATCAAACCCTAGCTTAGTGAGGACCGATTCAATTTTTTCAAGGTGTTTATCTTGCCACTGCGACAAGGTCATCTCAGCATCTTTCTTCGCCCGCGCCTTGGCGGTTTCCAACGCATCAGGGGCATCAGCAAGGGGGATCACGGCAATCCCCTCTTCATCAGCAACAATAATATCGCCGGGATGCACTTCCACACCACCACATTGGATGACCTGATTCAGGGGAGACAATGAGGCTTTTGCGCCGGGTTTCGGGCACACGCCACGGGCAAAGACAGGGAAGCCCATTTCTCTGACTTCGCCCACATCTCTGATCACACCGTCGATAACAAACCCTGCAATCCCTCGTTCCTGGGCTATTGCACAGACATTACCACCTGCCAATGCGTACATATCATCGGCTTGGGCAACAATAACGTCCCCGGGACTAGCACGATAAATAGCCGCATGAAACATCAGATGATCACCGGGCTCGCATTTTACGGTGTAGGCTGGCCCTGCAATTTTAGGTACAGGGGTCCACAATGAATGAATGCGATAGTCCATGAATTGCTCACGAGGCAAGGCATCAGCATATTCACACACAGAAACAGAGGTAAATTCTTCGTACATGATAGCTCCATAACAAATTATAGCGACAAGATTAACTATAACACTTCCGCTTTCATGTGCATTTATTCACCGTAAATAGTCATCGTAACCTTCGGTGTTTCTACCTTTGGTGACGCTGGCTAGCCCAATTTACGCGCCCGAACCCGTTTCCCTTTGATCTTACCTTCTCGAAAAAGTTTCAGTGCACGTTTAGCGCTTCGGGTCTTAATCGACACAAAGCTCTGGGCATTTTGCACCTGAATTTTACCAATATCGTCGGCGGGCAATTCGGCATCTTTCACCAGCGAACCCAAAAAATCCCCGGGCCGCAGTTTTTGCTTTTTACCAGCATTGATATGTAAACACACATAGTCAGGCAGTTTAATTCGATTGCCATGAAAACGAATACTTGGCCCGCCTTTCATGGGAATTTTGATTTCACTGAATGCCTCAATCTTGGCAAACTGTTCTTGTTCTGAGGGCGCCACTAACGTTACCGCTAAACCTTTTGTACCCGCTCGGCCCGTTCGTCCTACACGGTGGGTATGGGTATCCACATCCTCACTCACCTCGACGTTGATCACGCAATCAACGTCTTTAATATCTAGCCCCCTTGCGGCCACGTCTGTTGCTACCAGCACCGACAAGGCTTCAGCGGCAAACTGTGCCAGCACTTCCGTTCTTTCCCGTTGTTCCATATCGCCTTGTAGGCCGGCGGCAGAAAAGCCCTCGGCAACCAGCGCGTCGGTAACCTCTATGACCCGTCTACGGGTATTACAAAAAATGATGGCTTTGGCGGGTTGTAAGGTGGTTAAGACCCCTTTGAGAATAGAGACCCGAGTGTGCTCTTCAACAGAGAAGGCACGCTGTTCAATATCCGGATTAGAGGTGCTGGCTTCTTTGGCAAGAAATTCATGGGCTTGAGATAAATACCTTGCCGCCATATTTTGAATGCCAGTGGTCCAGGTCGCAGAAAACAACAAGGTTTGAACACCCTTGGGCATGGCATCAAAAATGGCATCCACGTCCTCGGCAAACCCCATATCCAGCATACGATCGGCTTCATCTAATACCCGGCTGGTGACACCGTCTAAGCGTAACCGGCGTTTTTGCAAATGATCCAATATGCGCCCGGGCGTACCCACGACAACATGAGCACCATGTTTTAACGATTGAATTTGCGGCCCCATGGGCTCACCGCCACACAATGTTTGCACCTTAAGATTAGCCATACATTGGCCAACCTCTCGATATTGCTGTGCTACCTGGGCGGCAAGTTCTCGGGTAGGACAAAGCACCAGTACCTGAGTGGAAAACTGATTCACCGTAACCGTATTTAGCGTTGCCAGCGCAAATGCAATGGTCTTTCCGCTTCCGGTTTGCCCTTGGGCCATAATATCTTTGCCATCTAACGCCGCAGGCAGGGTACCTGCCTGAACCGGCGTCATGGACGGGAAGCCAAGGCGTGACAATGCGGTTTTAAGCTCATCACGAATAGCTGTAAGTTCTGAAAATTGATTCATTGTTTTTGATTTACTTGATAAAGGTATATAACGCCGTCCTTGAAGCTATAATCCGTTTGATTTCTGCCGTTCATATCATAGACCCATTGCTTGGCCCATTGCTGATATTGACGTGTGTTTTTTACATTATCTGCCGCCCGTACAAATCGCGCGACCAATTCTTCTGAGGTGCCTGTTTTAGACATGACCAACCAGGATTTTGCATTCATAATAGCGCTGGCCGGCCGAATATGGTCACACGCTCCCCCTTGTTGCTCACAAGTCACTTCAATCGCCCTTTGAGAGGCAAAGACCACATCGGCTCGATGATTCATCACCCCGGCTATGGCATCTTCCCAGGTGTCATATTCCACCGTGATTAAACCTAAGCTGCGCGCCAGATCACCGCGAAAATCACGCTTAAGTACCGCAATAATGGTCTCTTTGGGTAACTGTTCTAATGACCCATAAAAGACCTCGTCATCGCCGAACAAGCGATATTCGTTTGCCGTTAACGGCGTGATCCAATGAAATAACGCTTCTCTTTGTGGCGTACGTACCACCGCAAAAGCAAGCACATTGGATTTACGCAGTGTTTCTTTATACAAGCGCTTCCAGGGCGTGGCGAGGATAGGTTCAACCACCCCAGCCTCGTTCATAATCTGCTTCACCAGCTCAGCATTGTAGCCTATCATTTCCGACCGTCCATTAAGCTTTGCAAACTCACCGGCCAGCTCGCCAAATACCCACAGTTGCTCGTCTTTATTTGTTCCTATAGAAGATCCCAGTTTTAAGGTTCCATCTTCATAGGATGCCCCTAAGCCATATTGGTTAAATTCGCGTATTATCGCCTTTGATAGGCGAGCGAATTTTTCACTCCTTTTAAAGCGGATTGCGGCCTCACTAAGGGTGCGCGCGAGTTCTTCACTGCCATCAAATTTAGGCAGAACCAAGTAACTGACCGGCGTACTGTGGGTGTACACAGGAACAATAGATGAGCAATCTAAATGCGCCGATTTACAAACTAAATTAAGGCCATAGGCCGAAAAAAAGATAGCGTCAACACGGTCACGCAGTAAAGTTTCAACCGCTTGCTCCCAGGTATTGACCGCCATAATGGTGTTAACACCAGACTGACGAAGTATTTGCTCACGGTAATCTTTACGTACCACAGAAACCGATGACAGAGTATGCAAGGACGGGACGGTTTGCTGGGCGTAATAAGAGCTTTTTTTAACAAATAACTGATTGGAGGTTGCCGTAACCGATGTCAACCAATGATAGGAGGCTTCCCGCTCTGGTGTACGCACCACAGAAGCGCCAAGTTGTCTTGGGGTGACGGCAAGATCCGCCAACATACGGGCAAAGGGTTCAGGACGCAAATTACCGCTGAAACCGGCTTCAGCTAGCACACCATTAATTAAATCAATGGTGTACCCACTTAACTCGCCGGAGGCATCCAGATCGGAAAAAACAGGAACAGGATTAACAATGACAGATAGAGATTCACAATGGCTAGATGCGGTGAAGCAACAGCAACAGACAAAAAACCAAATCTTGGTGCGTATTAAGTTAATGACTGCTCCAACTTCCATTTTAACGTTTTCCCTGCGGCAAAAGGTACCATCTCGGTACCGTCGGGTAAGGTAACCATTTCTGGTACTTTCCAAGGTGATTCAATCAATGTAATTGTGCCCTTGTTAATCGGTAAACCGTAAAAGTTCGCCCCATGTAAACTGGCAAAACCTTCTAATTTATCGAGTATTCCCAATGTGTCGAAGACTTCAGCATAAAGTTCAATGGCACTCCAAGCGCTATAACAACCCGCACAACCACATGCATTTTCTTTTCGATGCTTGGCATGGGGAGCCGAATCCGTACCAAGGAAAAACTTCTCTGACCCTGTGGCAACGGCTTCTTGAAGAGCCTGCTGGTGCGTATTGCGTTTTAAAACCGGCAAGCAATAGTTGTGAGGCCGTATTCCCCCGACCAATATATCATTGCGATTCAGCATTAAATGCTGCGGTGTGATTGTTGCACCTACGTTTTTATCGGCCGATAAAACGAACTCCGCAGCTTCCGCAGTAGTAATATGCTCAAAGACAATTTTTAATTGTGGGAATGCATTAACTATAGGACGTAAATGGGTTTCTATAAAAACTTTTTCGCGATCAAAAATATCGATATGACTTTGTGTCACCTCACCATGGATAAGCAGCAATAATCCCTGCTCCTGCATGGCTTCAAATACCGGATAAAGGGCCTGTATTCCTGTTACCGCGGCATCCGAATTGGTGGTTGCGCCAGCCGGATAAAGTTTACACGCTACAACACCGGCGGCTTTGGCTTGAACAATATCGTCTCGGGTTGTTTGATTGGTTAAAAATAATGTCATCAGCGGCTCAAACTGACTGCCTGCAGGTCTTGCTGCCTCAATTCGCTCCTTATATTCCAACGCCATAGTGGCACTGGTAACGGGAGGCACCAAATTAGGCATCACGATAGCGCGAGCAAAACAGCGGGCGGTAGCAGGCACGGTTTCTGACAACATAGTGCCGTCACGAAAATGAAGATGCCAGTCATCAGGAGTGCGAAGAGTCAGCGATTGCATTTAGTGGTTGCCTTTGTATGAAATCTGTTTCATACAATTATGCCTCAAACCCCCACCTTCTGCAGCAATTCTCTCGGTACTTACCTCATCAAAGGCACCTTTTTTATTGCCGAATTACCCTTTCTTGGTATAAGCGGCAATGATCACGATCCGCGTGCCGTTAACCTTACCTTCAATATGTAGTGGATTATCGCTCAGGCTAATATTACGTACAGGGGTACCACGTTTTGCGGTGAAGCCTGCGCCTTTAACATTGAGATCTTTAACCAGGTGCACCGTATCACCGGCAGCAAGGGCTGTACCATTACAATCTAATGTAGGCTCCTGATCCAAGTCCACAAGTCCAGCTTCTCCCCACTCGCGCACGCTATCTTCTAGATAGGCAATATCCAGCAAGTCTTGCGCCCAGGTTTCACTTTTGAGTTTATTCAACATACGCCATGCGGTAACTTGAACGGGGGGGACAGGAGACCAGATAGCATCGTTAAGGCAACGCCAGTGAGCCGCATCCAGCTCTGCTTCGCCATTTAACTGATCCCGACATGTCTGACAGGCTGCCAGATGAGTGTCCGATTGTGAGTCAGGTGTAAAAGGGACTTCGAATAAAGCCACCAGATCTTTACTACCACATAATTCACAGGTATTGCCTGCACGCGTCATTACACGATTTTCCAAAATGTATGCTCCGTGACGTTCAAAAGCCGCAATTTTAACAGGGTTTTATAGAAAACCGCATGCATTCATTGCATTTTATCTATATTTATTTTGTTTTACATAAATTAACTGGCTGACATCGTAGCCTAAGGCTTTCGCTTTGTTGACTAAATTGTCTAGGGTTTCTGGCGCAAGTTCTTTCGTACGGGATAATATCCACAGGTAAGATCTATCTGGGCCTGACACCAGGGCATAACGGTAGTTTTCATCCAGCGTCACCACCACATAGCTGGCATAAAAAGGCCCAAAAAAGGAAACCTTTAAATGCCCTGTGGTTTCCTTATCCACAAAGTAGGCTTTGCCGCTAGCTTCCTCCCACTCACCACGTTGATCGTTATACCCTTTGTTGAGTACATTAATACCGCCGTCGTCCCGAGCGATGTAAGTAGCCGACACATTTGATAATCCCTCTTCAAAGGAATGGGGTAATCGTGCAATTTCATACCAATTCCCCAAGTAACGGCTTGCCTCAAAGTTGGTAACAGGCTTAATACCCTCGGGAACCGAGGTGCAACTTGATAAAAAGGCAATACTGACGAAAATCCAAAGCAACCGTTGCATGTCATGCTCCTATGGGTATGTTCTACTGTATAGCCTGATATGGCGAGTTTGGTTTACTCTTACTGATAAATAATGCACTGGGCTTTCACTGATCAAGCAAGGCCAGTGCACCTAGTACACCTGACTGGGTTCCCAGGCCCGGCAAACAAATAATATCGCTAAACGCCACCTTAGGCGGCAACACAACGTAATCATTTAAGCTTGCTTGGGTTTTGTCGATAATGCGTTCAATGATGCCCTGCTTTTGCATTACGCCGCCGCCAAACACAATGCGTTCGGCACTTAATCCCACCAGCAGGTTGTGACACAGCTGTGCCAGTACGTCAGTGAGTTTATCCCAGGCCGGATGTTCGTCGGGAAGGGTTTCCGAAGGCTGTCCCCAAATTTTGCCAAGGGAAGTACCAGAAGCCAATCCTTCAACGCAATTACCATGAAACGGACACACCCCTTCAACGCCTTCGGGCGGTATCACCATTAAGTGACCAATTTCCGGATGGACTAAACCATGCAAAGGCTTACCATGGATAACCACGCCACCGCCTACACCCGTACCCACCGTAATATAAACACAAACCTCTGTTCCTTGAGCTGCGCCCCAGCGAGATTCGGCCAATGCCGCGGCGTTCACATCAGTATCAATCACAACATCACACTTTAGCGCTTCGGCAAAATAAGGGGCAATGGAAACATAAGACCAATGTGGTTTGGGAGTTCGGGTAATAAAGCCATAGGTGTCAGATGCGGGATTAAGATCGAGGGGGCCGAAACTGCCAATCCCCATCTGTTTGAAATGGTAGCCCGCATCACGCTGAGCCTGAAAAAAATCCACACAAGCCTGCAACGTTTTTTCTGGCATATCCGTGGGAACCCGTACTTGTTCAACCACTTTTTTTGCTTTATTCACAATCGCGCAATTGAATTTGGTTCCACCTGCTTCAATCACTGCGTAGTATTCATCATTTAGTGCCATAGTTGCTTGCCTCAATTGGTCAATGATAACGGCCTTCAACACGCTCTGTTGACAGGCAAATCACACCTGAAGACTGCGGATTGTTTAGGCCGCCATAAAAATACATGAATTACCATACAAGTAAAGTGCCGCCCATCAGGGGGCTGATGCTCACCCTTATTTTGCGAGTAAATAACGGCCCAGAACCAATGCCTTAGCTTAAAACAAAACCAATTGTGTCATTCGTGCGTAGACTAGGTATGAAATAGACATCGCGATTTGTTATCTAGGCTATAATTTAGGTAACGCCATACACGTTTGATGCATGCCACACAGGATGATCCTGCTAGGTCATTTAAATCTTTGACATCACGATTTTACAAGTTGGATATCGCAGATGTTAGTCATCACTAAGGAGCATTTATGAATGCATCTTACGAACATGAATATCTATGTCCACATTGCAGTCATATTAATGTCATTGAGATTGAAACAGAAAAAGATATGTACCGGGAAAAGTATATTGCCTGCCCCCGTTGCGGTGTAAAACTTGAAATTGTGCCTGCAGAAGGCATTGAAGACAGGATTAATTTAGTTGTGACTGTGGCCTATACCGATGCGGCTTCACGCTGACATACCGGCATCAGCGTGAGGCGCGTCACTGCGTGTTATCCTTGAAAGAACTCCTGACGCAATAACCCATCGGTGGCAAATTGCCCACCTAGCGCGGAGGTTTTCGTATAAGAGTTGGTATCCCGTATTCCTCGAGCTTTCACACAAAAATGGGTTGCATTAATAGATACTGCAACATCTTCTGTGCCCGCCAATGTCTGTAGCGCAACCAGGATTTGTTGAGTGAGACGTTCCTGCACCTGTGGACGCTGGGCAAAAAAGCTTACCAGACGATTTACCTTCGACAAGCCAATCACTGTATCTTTCGGGATATAAGACACCGATGCGGTGCCATCTATGGTGACAAAATGATGCTCACAGGTACTCGTCAGACTAATATCTGACACCTGTACCGGTTGATTCAGTTTCATTTTATTTTCGATCACGGTAATTTTAGGGAAATTACGATAATCAAGACCACCAAAGATTTCATTGACGTACATTTTCGCAATACGGGTAGGCGTATCGGCCAGACTGTCGTCACTGCGATCCAATCCCAGCGCATCCATGATATCTGTCATTGCGGCTTCAATCCGTGAACGCTTTTCATCGTCTGTCAGGCCAGTGCGCACCATGGGAGTTTCCAGGCCTTTTTCTTCCAACGCTGCTCTCACTAATGCTGCCGATGGCGACAACCCCGGTTCGATAACGTCACGTACTACTACCGCTTCATTTGATAACATTGATATATTCCGAAACCACCTAATATCCGTAAACAGATATTATTACTTTGATAAACTACACAATTTAAGGAGTTTGCTTTGTCTAACCCAGTGCTGATAACGGGCGCCTCACAACGTGTGGGACTCGCCGTCGCTACCGACCTGTTAAACAAAGGCTACTCGGTCATTATAACATACCGTACTCACAAAACGGCAGTAGACACATTAAGAGATGCCGGTGCGATAACGATTCAGGCTGATTTTAGCACTGACCAGGGTGTTAAGCGATGTATTGAATCGATTAAATCTCATACGCAAGCCTTGCGCGGTATCATCCATAATGCGTCATTATGGGATTCTGAAAAACACACCAACAATTACAGTGCCTTATTCGATTCAATGATGCAGATCCATGCCAAGGCCCCTTATCTTCTGAATATGGGGTTAAAGGATTTACTTACAAGGGACGGTACTTTGGCGGATATTATCCACATTACCGATTTTGTTCAAGATTCAGGCAGCGACAAGCATATCGCTTATGCGGCCAGCAAAGCCGCCCTGCATAACCTGACATTGTCCTTTGCCAAATTGCTGGCGCCCACGGTAAAGGTAAATACCCTTGCACCGGCGTTGCTCATGTTTAACGACAATGATGATGCGAGCTACAAAGATAAAGCACTGAATAAATCACTGATGGCTTGTGAACCCGGTGCAATAGCGGCGGTAGAAGCGGTGAACTATTTACTCAATAGCACCTATGTGACCGGAGAGACCTTACAGGTAAACGGTGGCCGCCATCTTAAATTTAGCTAAAAAGTACGCTTAATGTTGGTGTGTAAAAATGAAAAGGATATACTTATCAGCTTTCAAATTATGTGCTGGATCGCTTCATGTCGCCCCCTAAATCTTGCCTCCTAGCGGAGTGGGAACCTATTGATGCTGTTATTCTCGCCTGGCCCCATAAACAGACTGATTGGGCCCCTTGGTTAGACGCAACAAGGCAAACCTATCTCGCCCTGATCGAGAAAATCAATAACGCCGCCGCTGGGGTGATTATGCTGTGCCCAAAGGCGGATATCCCCGCGCTAAAGCAACAGCTACCCACGTCTGCCAAGGTGTTAATTGTGCCTGCTCAGTACAATGATACCTGGGTTAGAGACTATGCTTTTTTAACCTGTGAAAATCACTCCGGTGAATACAGGCAACCCATAGAGTTTACCTTTAATGGATGGGGCGGAAAATTCGACGCGCAAAAAGACAATAAAGTAAATCAACAGTACTTGGCCGCGCTGTGTGCGATGCCAATGAAAACCGTGGATATGGTTGCCGAAGGTGGCGCACTGGAAATCGATGCTCACGGGCATTTGTTATCCACCGCCCAGTGTTTACTTAACCCTGGTCGCAACCAGGATATGTCACTGGCTGCGTCAGTTAACACCTTAAAAACCGCCCTTGGCAGCCAACGGGTGAGCATTTTCCACCATGGACATTTGGAAGGCGACGATACTGACGGCCATATTGATACCCTGGTACGCTTTACGCCGACACAAGGGCTGGTCATTCAAAGCGCACTTAACCGCCCCGATGACAGCCATTACCCAGGGTTGTCAGCACTGTGTGAAGAATGCGCTAACATGCTGCCTGAGCATAGGCAGTATCGCCTGCCCTTGCCCCATGTGCGAAATGAAAACAACGAGCGTCTGCCGGCATCCTACGCAAATTTCCTTATTTGCAATAAAACGGTATTGTTCCCCATTTACGGTGAACCGGAAGATGAGCACGCGATAAGCATAGTTAGCCAAGGGTTTCCCGAATACCAAGTCGTCCCCGTTAACTGTGCCACACTCATACGCCAATTTGGTAGCTTGCATTGCATCTCGATGCAAGTTCCGAGGCGTACCCTACGCCCCGCAGTACTCTCCCAACTCAACGAAGGAGTCACAATCTATGCCTCGTAATTCCCTTAAAGTCGGTATCGTCCAACAAGCCGTGGCGAATAACGACAAGCAAACCAACTGGAATAACAGTGCAGCGCAGATTTCAAAGCTCGCCGGTGAAGGCTGTGAATGTATTTTGCTGCAGGAACTGCACAGTACACTGTATTTTTGTCAGCAGGAAGATACCGATGCCTTTGATCTTGCCGAGCCCATTCCTGGCCCGGCAACCGCATTTTTCGGTGACTTGGCAGCAAAACACAATATTGTTCTTATTACCTCTTTGTTTGAAAAACGGGGCTCTGGGCTATACCACAATACGGCGGTGGTGTTTGATCGCAGTAAAGAGATTGCCGGTCAATATCGCAAAATGCATATTCCTGACGATCCGGGGTTTTATGAGAAATTCTACTTTACACCTGGAGATACCGGTTTTGAGCCCATTGAAACCAGCGTGGGTAAGTTGGGTGTACTGGTGTGTTGGGATCAGTGGTATCCGGAAGCAGCACGTTTAATGGCCATGGCCGGCGCAGATATTCTCTTCTACCCCACCGCCATTGGATGGGATAAAAACGACACTGACGCTGAACAAGGCCGTCAACAAGATGCGTGGCAAACCATTCAACGTTCTCACGCGGTGGCAAACTCGGTGCCTGTGGTGGTAGCCAACCGCACGGGTTTTGAGGCTTCGCCGGTAGATGGCGATCCGGGAATTCAATTTTGGGGGCAAAGTTTTATTGCCGGTCCACAGGGGGAAATTCTCGCCAAGGCTTCTGCCGATAAAGAAGAGACCTTGTGGGTAGAGTTGGACATGCAACGCACAGAACAAATCAAACGGATCTGGCCCTACTTCCGTGACCGACGCATTGATGCCTACGACGAGCTCACTAAGCGCTGGCGGGATTAAACCTGCCAGCCCCTTAGGCGCTGTGCTTAAAGCTGGCCATGTAATTCACCGCTTTAGACCGGCTTGCACGCCATCGTCCCCGCAAAGGATTAAGCGAAAACCCTGTACTGTGCTGCTGAACAAACGCGCCACCCAGCCATTGCTCTAACTCTTGGGGTTTAACGAATTTAGACCATTTGTGGGTGCCAACCGGTAAATACCCCATAACGTATTCCGCCCCTACGATGGCCACAAAATAACTACGTACAGTGCGATTTAACGTAGCTAAAATAAGTAGCCCGCCCGGTTTTACCATACTGGCACATTCTTTTATCAATTGTTGCTGACAAGGCACATGCTCAACGACTTCCGCGTTGATCACCACATCGTACTGATAGCCCTTGGCCGCCCATTGCGCTGCCAGCGTATGATGATAATCAATGGTCAGCTCGTTGAGTGCGGCATGATGCCGGGCGACTTCAACACTGACACCACTGGCGTCTATGCCCGTCACCTTAGCCCCCCGTTTAGCCAGCGGCTCACAGATAAGTCCGCCTCCACTGCCCACATCAAGTACAGACAAGCCCGTAAGGAGCCTATCTGCCGCCCCCTTGGGTTTAAAGTGACGCTTAAGGGTATTGACGATGTAATCGACGCGCACAGCATTAAAGGCCAGTGACGTTTTATAACGGCCTTTAGGATCCCACCAAGCGTTTGCCAGTGCATCAAAACGGGCAATTTCTTGCGCATCCATGTTTTGCTGGGACACTGAGTGGCTTAGCTGGCTTTTATCTAGCATATCTATCTCCATAAGGTAATGGGGTGAAGCGAAATATTCTCCTGCTATCACCTAAGTGAGATAATACGTGCAAATGGCACTTTATGCTCAAAGCAAAATCTATAAACTCTTCTTCTCCATATCGTTACGGCGTTCGGATCACCATAAGTCGTGTTTCCGTCATATCTTCAATGGCATAGCGGATCCCTTCCCGTCCTAATCCCGAATCTTTTACGCCACCATAAGGCATATTATCAACCCGCCAACTTGGTACATCACCAATCACAACACCACCAACCTCGAGGATATCCCATGCTTGGTGCGCTTTGTACAGATCACGGGTAAACACACCTGCCTGTAACCCGTAGCGGCTGTTATTCACTTCCGCTAACGCTGCATCATAGTCATCAAAAGCTTGTAGTACGCACAAGGGGCCAAAGGCTTCTTCGGCACTGGCGGCGCAATCGGCCGCTACATTTTCCATCACCGTGGCGGGCAGTATCGCGCCATCCCGGGTGCCGCCACACAAGATGGTCGCCCCTGCGCTGCGCGCTTGCTGGATCCAGTCTTCAAGACGCTGGGCTTCAGATTCGGAAATCATCGGGCCAATAAAAGTGGCTTCATCGGCAGGATCACCGCTTACCAATTCAGATGCACGGGCAACGAACTGCTCGCGAAAATCGTTATAGATCCTTTGATGAACCAAAATACGCTGAACACTAATACAACTTTGTCCGGACTGATAAAAAGCCCCTACAATAATACGTTCTACCGCATCATCAATGTTGGCATCTTCGTCCACCACACACGCTGCGTTACCGCCTAATTCAAGCACCACTGGTTTTTTGCCTGCCTTGGCTTTCAATGCCCAGCCCACATCCGGCGAGCCGGTAAAACTTAATAGTTTTAAGCGTTCATCGGTGGTAAATAAGTCGGCCCCTTCGCGACTACAGGGTAAAATGGAGAACGCTCCTTTGGGCAGATCAGTTTCAGCGAGCACTTCACCGATAATCAAGGCACCGATGGGCGTACGCGATGCGGGTTTAAGTACAAAAGTACATCCAGCGGCAATGGCAGGTGCCACTTTATGGGCCGCCAAATTTAACGGAAAGTTAAACGGTGAAATAAACGAGCAGGGACCAATGGGTACACGCTTGGTCATTCCCTGATACCCTTTTGCCCGGGCGGATATTTCCAAGTTCAACACTTCGCCATCCATTCTCACGCTTTCTTCTGCGGCAATACGAAAGGTATCAATAAGCCGTGTAACCTCGCCGTGGGCATCTTTTATGGGTTTACCGGCCTCGATACACAAGGCCTGAGCTAACTCGTCTTTGCGCTCGGTAAAGCGGGCAACACAATGATCCAATACCGCTTTTCGTTCATAAGGGCGCATTGCCGTCATAAGCGGTTGTGTTTTCTGCGCTGCCTCAATGGCTTTATCAATGATCTTCGTATCGGCTTTTGCCACACGAGTGGCCACTTCACCGGTGTATTTGTTGGTAACCGCTAAATCCTGGTTTGCAAAAACCGGTTCGCTGGCAAGATAGTAGGGATAGCTGTCTTTTAACATGCGAAGCTCCTTATAATTGATCGCTCAGTTCGCGTATTGTTTGATTCAAGGTTTCGTCGTTCATGCTGTAATCCACGGGACAATCCACAATGTGCACGCCCGGCGTGGTAATACAGGTTTCAAGTTGTGCCGCCAGAGAATCGGTACTCACAATACGCCAACCGGTGGCGCCATAACTTTTGGCATACTGAACCAGGTCAGGATTACCATAATCGAGACCAAAATTGGCCAGTTGCATGTGGGCTTGCTTCCATTTAATCATGCCGTAGGCATCGTCTCGCAAGACCACCACGGTAAGATCAAGTTCCAGTCTTACCGCCGTTTCAATTTCCTGACTGTTCATCATAAAACCCCCATCACCACACACACTCACCACGGGAACATCCGGATGAACTAATTTTGCGGCAATGGCTGAGGGGAGTCCTGCGCCCATTGTGGCAAGGGCATTATCGAGTAATACGGTGTTAGGGTGGTAAGCAGGATAATTACGAGCAAACCAGATTTTATACACCCCGTTATCCAGGGTCACAATGCCCTTTTCCGGCATCACTTTTCGTACATCGCGGACAAAACGTTCGGGCAACACGGGAAAGCGGTCGTCATCTTCTGCTTCGCCACGATGATTGACATAGGCTTGATGTACGTCCTTATAAAAATCTAATTTCCAATTGGATTGTGGTGAGATTTTTTCTTTAATCTGCCAAAGACTATTGGCGATATCCCCTACGACTTCTGCCTGGGGAAAATAAACCGGATCCACTGCCGCCGGTTCAAAGTTGATATGAATGACTTGCTTGCCATCGTCATGCATGAAAAAGGGCGGTTTTTCCACCACATCATGACCCACATTGATGATCAAATCAGCCCGTTGGATAGCCTTATGCACAAAGTCGCCATCGGACAAGGCAGTATTGCCCGCAAACAAGGGATCGCTTTCATTTAACACCCCCTTCCCCAACTGCGTGGTGATAAAGGGAATGCCTGTTTTATCAATCAATTCACGGAGCATTTTCGCCGTTAATTTTCGATTAGCACCGGCCCCTATCAAAAGTAGTGGCGCACTGGCCCTTTCAATCATATTCACAGCATGATTAATCGCTTTATATTCCGCAATGGGTCGTCGACTGTAACTCGGCCTGAGTAACGCCGCTTTGGTTTCTTCTGTGGCGATGTCTTCCGGCAATTCGATATGTACCGCCCCCGGACGCTCTTCGGTGGCCAATCGGCACGCTTCACGAATAATAGACGGGATCCGATCGCCACTGACCACCTGATTCGTGTATTTGGTAATAGGACGCATCATATCCACAATATCGATAACCTGAAAACGGCCCTGTTTACTGGTTTTAATGGGTTTTTGCCCAGTGATCATCAACATGGGCATAGCCCCAAGTTGGGCGTAAGCGGCAGGCGTCACCAAGTTGGTCGCTCCCGGCCCC
>NZ_JBAHZB010000035.1:0-33369 GCF_036697315.1 Alteromonas sp. 14N.309.X.WAT.G.H12 | reverse complement strand
CTTTGCGGGTGGTTTCCATATCCTTGCCTTTTAAGTGGGGGTGCTTGGCGAGAAAGGATTTGCTGTGACGCTGCATAAAGGGAAATTCCAACGCCCACCAGGCTAGCCCTAAAATGGGTACCCAAATCAGCTCTTTTTTTAAGAAAAACTTTAAAAAGGGAATTTTACGGTTGAATATACGTTGAAGTACTAGGATATCGACCCAAGATTGATGGTTGGCAATGACCAGATACCAGTCGTTATGAGTCAGGGATGCTAACCCTGAAACGGAAAACTGGGTTCTGCTAAAAAGTCGTTGATTGCAATTATTGACGCTTATCCAAGCTGTTGCACAGGCATCAAGCGGGTACGAAATCACCCGACGCCAAAAGGTAATAGGGATCAACTTGAATAAGGACAAAATTAAGATGGGAATAAACCAAAAAACGGTGTTTAAAAAATAGCCCAGCACCGATAGCGTGCCGCGTATATTGTAGCCAACAGCTTTAAGCATCGTTATTAACCTCTGAAATTAGGGCGTTAGTGTAAACGATGTTGCTATAAAATCCGATACACCCTTTACTGACAGCGTGTAAAAATTTACCTGTCTGGGCTTTTTTTGACGTCTTTATTGGGACGGGGTGAAAAAAACGACCAGACTCTTCCATTTTCAGGAGAAGCGAATATGGAACTAATTAGTGAAAACAGTGCCTTTGGTGGGCGTCACTGCCGTTATCGCCATGGAGCTAGCACCACTCAATGTGAAATGACTTTTGCCGTCTTTCTCCCCCCTTTTGCCAGCAAGGACAATCCGGTGCCGGTGCTTTACTGGTTGTCAGGGTTAACCTGTACCGATGAGAATTTCATGCAGAAGGCGGGCGCATTAAAAATGGCGTCAAAATTAGGTATGGCCATTGTCGCGCCGGATACTAGCCCGAGAGGCGAGGGGGTACCTGATGATCCAAACAAGGCTTATGATTTTGGCCTGGGAGCGGGGTTTTATGTCAATGCCACTCAAAAGCCATGGTCCCAGCATTATCAGATGTACGATTATGTCACCAAAGAATTACCGGCACTGATTGAAGCCCATTTACCCGTTACGGTTGATAAGGCTATTAGCGGGCATTCTATGGGAGGCCATGGCGCGCTGGTGATTGGTCTTCGTAATCCAGAGTCTTATGTCTCCGTATCGGCATTTAGTCCGATTGCTAACCCATCTGATTGTCCTTGGGGTAAAAAAGCGCTCACGGAGTACCTTGGGCCGGATACAGAGCAATGGAAGCGCTATGATGCGTCCTGTTTATTGGCCGAAAAACAACACTATATTCCGCTGTTAGTGGAGCAGGGACGTGCCGATGAGTTTTTAGCGCAACAACTAAAACCCAAGGCATTAGTGGCTGCGGCCCAGAAAAGTGACACGGCCCTTACATTAAATATGCATGAAGGCTACGACCATAGTTATTATTTTATTGCTTCGTTTATTGACGAGCATCTTCAGTTTCACGCCAGCCATCTTGGATTGGCTTGAGCGGGGCAGGCGGTATCATCGCTTAGATGCATTGATCGCAGCGTGGCCGTTACTGGCGCGCAATGAGTAAATCAATGAATTGTTTAACCGGCATTGGCCGGTTAAACAAATACCCTTGGGCCATCACGCAGTGCTGCCTTAACAGGAAGTGATGTTGTTCGTCACTTTCTACGCCTTCAGCGACAACGGTTAAACCGAGATTACTGGCTAAACCTATAATGGATTTGATGATCACTTTATCGTCATTGTTCACACAAAGATCGCGGACAAAAGAACGATCGATTTTTAATTCATCAATGGGCAAACGTTTTAAATACTCTAACGAACTAAAGCCGGTACCAAAATCATCAATGGAAATGGTAATACCGATAGCCCGCAAGCTCGCTAAGGTAACGGCGACGGTATTTGTACGGTGAATAAACACGGTTTCGGTGATTTCGATACCCAATTGTGAAGCTGAAATATCGTAGTGAGCGATAGCTTCCTTAATTTTTGTGAGGAAATCGGGAGCGCATATTTGTCTGCCGGATATGTTCATGGCGACACGAATATTCGGTGAGTATTTGGCGAGTTCTTTTACGGTTTTACATACGCTATGTAACAGCCAGTCGCCGAGCGCAAAAATTAAGCCAGACTTTTCTGCAATGGGAATGAAAACATCTGGCGGGATCACCTTGCCTTCATCGTTGGTCCAGCGCGCCAAGGCTTCACATTTTATGATATCGCCACAGGACAAATCCACAATGGGTTGTAAGTGAATAGCCAGCTTATTGTCGCTAATGGCTTTGGCCAGAGCCGCTTCAATGTTTGCCAATTCCGCTTGTTTGGTTTTCAATTGGGTGCGATAAACGGTAACTTCGCTTTTGCCTTTGTATTTGGAAAATTGCAGTGCCAAGCCCGCATCTTTTAACAAATCTTCGGTGGTGGAGCCGTGTTGAGGAAAGGCGGCAATGCCGATATTGGCACTGAGGGTGATTTCGGCTTTGCCAAAAGCGATGAAGACATCTTCCAAAGCAATTTGAAGCCCTCTGCCATAGTCATGAACAATGCCGTCTGAAAGACAGGTAAATGGCGTTAGTAAAGCAAACTCGTTTCCGCCTATCCGGGCCAGGTAGCCATCTTCTCCCAAAAATGATTTGAGACGCTGTGCCACACTTTTGAGTATATCATCACCTACCCGATATCCTAAGTTTTCGTTAACCCGTCTAAACTCACAAATATCAATAATAAACAGACCAAAAGCTTGTTTGGTTTTAAGCCATTTATCAAGCTCCCGCTTAAATGACTGGCGAGAATCCAATTGGGTGAGTAAGTCCGTGTCGATGGACTGCGCCTCGTTGTTGTCATTTGCATGGGTTTGAGTTGTGTCTGTAAAAAGGTATACCCAGTAGTTGATGGCACCGTTTTGAAAAACCGGTGATACAGTCAATTGTAACCAACGGCTTCCGCCCGGGGCATTTTGCCAGAATACCTCGCCTCGCCACGTGGTTTGCTGCTCTTCCAGGTTGTTTAAGAATACCGCATCCACATACACGTCTTTCATTAATCTAAACAGGTTGTGAACGCAGTTTTCCTGACAGTCTGCCCGTAAGACCTGACGAGCCATGCCATTATCTAAAAACAGATTCTTTTGTGCATCTAAGATCACCACGCCGGTGGTGAGATGCTGAATCGCTTGCCGTATGGCTAATTGCTGGCGTTTACAGCTTTCAATTTCTTTGAGTACTTGCAGCAACCGTTCGTGCAATGAGTCTTGCTGGCTAATAACCGCATGATGGGTGAGAAGAAGTTCTCGCGCGGATTGTAAGGATTGTTGTCGATAGTCAAATTCTTTGCTGACATTTTTGATTGCCAGATAGCGTTCACCGTCGCCGTTGTTGGTGGCAAGTGCTTCTAATCGAAGGGGCGTAACTTCACGTGCTTCAGTCCAGAACCCAGAAGAAATTTGCGCGGCCCCCTCAGATTGCCAACACTGCTTTGCATCAATTAAGAAGTCTTCCAGATAGAGACTAAGTATGTCGGTGACATTTAATGTGGTTTCATCAATGGCGGTAAGAGTAAAAGCCCAAGGAACCGTGGGAGTAAGGCAACAAAGGGTATTATCCTCTTCGTATCGATACAGGACACAATCTGTAATGCCTAAGGTATTGAGCTGAAATATATCCATAATTAGATCACCACCGAAGCAATCTTATTAAACAGTTGTTCGACATTTTCACCGGTTTTTGCACTGGTATTAATCGCATCGGTAAAAAGACGTTGGCGTTGTTCTACTTCTTCTGATGTCCAGTACCACTCATTGGGTAAATCAGATTTGTTGACGACAAAGAAAGCCGGCGTATTTGGAAAGCTTTCCCGGGCAGAGGTAAAAATGTCCATGCCTTCAAGCAGTGACTGGGAACGGGTTTGATCGACCACAATAACGAACGCCGCAGCGCCACGAAGATAACGGGGGTTAAAGCCGCAATACCTGTCTACCCCTTCGATATCCCAAATCAAAAGTTGTAATGATTTATCGTCGATATCCATCTGCTTTTTGTCTATTTTCACGCCGATGGTTGTGAGGTATTTTTCCGAAAAAATACCATCGACAAACTGACGTACCAGACTGGTTTTTCCCACTCCCGTGGGGCCTAGCAGACATATTTTTTTTTGAATCACCGCCCTGTACCTTCGTGTTCGATTTTTTCTGTTAAAAGCGCATGTAGAAAAACCACACGACTTGCATTCTCGTGGCTAAAATCCAGCTCTCCAAGCCCTTTATTATACAAAATGGTAGGATCGACCCCGGCATCTGCTAAAGCTTGTTTCACGTATTTCGCCCGTCCCTGGCTAACGATTTCGTTTTTGGCTACTGTCCCGGAATTGTCACTGGCTCCGAGAATAAAAATGTTTAGATCAAGATCTAGCTTATCGGCTATATTTTGCAAATTATTAATGTTTTGAGCAATGTGTGAAACGGTTGTTGTGTATTCATCTGCCAAGGTAATCTGATTGACCTCGAAAGGAAGTACATAGGTGGATAACTTGGCCGAGAGATCCCGGGCCACCGCCATTAAGGCGTCCTGCTGATCAATGTCCACCGGATCCGTAATCGTTAACGCTGTTATATCGGGAAGAGGTAGCACGTCGGCTGTTATTTGCTTGTATTGTGCAATGAAGGCTTGCCACTGGGGTTGGCTTATTTCTCCGCTGAGCACCAGGTTATTGTCTTGTACTGTGAATACCATAGAGGGATAACGGGTAATCCATTGACTCACTTTTCTGATAATGATGTCCGTGGATTGGGAAATAAAAGGGGTTTCCTGAATACGCACATCCTCTAGATCGATATCTAATGAAGATAGCCACGATATGAGGCTGTCGGCAGCCGTATCACGTAGCACGGAAATCGCCACCTTACCTTGTTCGATCTCATTGCTAATTAACACAATGCCCGGAGGTGGCGTCGCTTGGGAAATTCTCGATGCGGTTAGAGATAAATGCATGCGAACAAAGGACAGATATCCAAGGAGGATGACCAGAATAAAAATAATGAGGGTCGCGATGCCAAAACGTTTCTTTTTTTTCGTTGGCTTTTTAAGGGCGCTGCTTAAGCAATCCTGAAGTAAAGAGTCCGAGGAGAGAAAGGGGGTATTGTCGCCATTGTAATTGAGTAAAGGAAGTTGGTAATACCGATGGAAGTCTTCCAGCGTGATTTGTAATTGCTCTCGAATACTGGGTGAAATATTCCCTGTAACCGCGGTGACAAGGATGGCTTGGGGGCCGATTTTTATCAGTAGAGTGAAATCTCCGGTACGAATTTCACCAATTTCGGTTTCATCGGCTTGATTGTTATCACTGAAAGCATCAGCCACAAAATCATTCATTGCAACCAGCATGGAAGAGACAAGATCGCCGTCTTTACTTTTTTCAGGATCCAGCGACACGCTATTTAATAGCGTACCGGTTTCGCGGTGGATAACAAATACCTGATGGACCTGATATTGATAGATTTGAGATGCCACGTAATCGGCATACTTGATACCTGCACGCCAGGCTTTATAACGCCAGCGAAGGCTTTTAAAGGATAAACTGTGTTCAATTAACGTATTGGTTCGTTCAACAAATTCAACTAGAAAGGCTGATACCGCTTTACGAATTAACGACCCCACAAGGGGATACAAAGCGCCCACTATTTTATCACTGTTGGTTTCCACCGAACGATGAAGTGACTTTTCTATCAGGGGAACAAGTACTTTATTGACTGAACCATCTTTATTTTCACGTTCAATTAGCGCTTCGGAGACCACCTCTGATACTGAATCTTTGGCGTTGCGGCGAACAACCTGCTCTATGCGTTTTTCATCGTCGCCGAGGATCAACGCACGGACATCATCCATGGAGTACACACTCTTTTTTGTGGAAGTCGCCGGGGAATTCATAATGATTAAGGCTGATCGGTGGCAAGGTTTGAGGCCATGGTAGAAAGCAGATTCGCGAGGGTTTTACGATCTGTTTTACTCGCAGACAGTTCGGCTGTAACTTGTTGTAGTCGTTCGAGTAATGCTTGATGACGCTGGTTGAGCAAGGATTCAAGCTCGTCCATTTCCTTTTTCAAGCGGCTGTCGAGTTTATCTGTTTCGTCGTGGGCAGAGGCTTCTGCAATCTCTAATTCTGCTTTGAGCGTATCATGGAGTGTTTTTAGCTCGTTCTGACTTTGCTGGTGTTGATGGCTGTCTTCTGCCAGCTGTTTTGACAAGGTATCAAAGCGCGCATCAATGGTTGAATTGAGCTGTTTTACCTGTTCATCCAAGCGACCGGACAGTTGCTGGATATGTTGTTCTACTCGGGCACTAAGCTGATCCAACTGATGCTGGAAATCACGGTTAGATTGACCAAATAATATTTCCCTTAATTGCCCGAGCTCGGATGCGTCAGTGGTTTCAACCTGGGGTTCGTCTTTCGTTTTTTCCTTTGCCATTTCTTTTCTCCTATTGGCAATAGCGGGCTTCCTTGTCAGTGGGGAAAGCCCACCATAAATGAAAAAAACGCTCGTGCTGATCGCCAATATTTTAATGCAATCATGTAGGTAAAATGTACCTTGAAAAGCGGGATATATCCAGTAACAAAAGCGGATTTGTTATGGAATTTATTGGCAGGGCGGAGGGTTAGCTGCAAAGTGTGCCAGCCGTATCCACTGACTTTTGTTTTGGGTTACGGTTCGACTGATCGGTACCGATAAGGTCATAAAGTGTCGCATATTCATTTTTTTCAACGACGCCAACGAATAATTATCAGGCAAACCGGCGGCACGGAAAAACTGACGAAGCTGCGCTTGGTAGTGGGCTGTGAGTGTTTCTGGACGGTTATTCAGCAACACCATATACGCGGTAACGGCAAGATGCGCCTTGGTTTGTTTTAAGCGATAAAAAATAAGCCCATTTGCCAAGGCAAGAAAACAAAGCACCGTCATGTTAAGAGGCGAAAAAACCGTACTCAAGCGGGGGTAAACACTTTGATAAGGATCGTAAAGTTCATCAAAGTGAAGCCAGGTGTAGCCAAAGAGACCCGACAAGGTCACACCAGAGGAGGCAACTATGAGGAAAAGCCAATTCAATTGGCGTCCTTTACGTATTAATACTCGCTCTAGTTCGGTCATCACGTGGTATTCCCACCCCCCTTCGTCATCACATTTATGTCTGCAAGATAAACACTGACACAAATTAGACAGGTTTTCCATCCACCCATAAGAGACAGGCAGGAAGATTCTTTAATTGTAAAACTCAATCAATACGATTAATTCTATTCGCTTTTAGCTTTCTTCGGTTCAGGCATACTTATCCCATAGCCAGTTTCGAGCGCGGCGGTAAAAGTAAAATCCGACGTGACCTATAAAGACTTAAAATACCTTAGTGTAAGGAAAATACCATGAGTAAATGTCCATATTCAGGCGCTAATAGTACGCCCACCCAATTAACCTCTGCCAACGGTGCGCCCGTTGCTAATGACAATCAAAGTCGCACCGCCGGACGTCGGGGACCGGTCACCTTCGATAACCACTATTTGTTTGAGAAGCTGGCCCATTTTAACCGCGAACGGATCCCCGAGCGGGTTGTACACGCCAGAGGCAGTGCGGCTTACGGTACATTTACGGTAACCAAGAGTCTGTCAGATTATACTATTGCTGATTTTCTGCAAAAAGAAGGCACACAAACCGATGTATTTTTGCGCTTCTCTACGGTAGGCGGTGGTCAGGACTCTAGTGATTATGCTCGGGATCCACGGGGATTTGCCGTGAAGTTTTATACCCAACAGGGTAACTGGGATATGGTTGGGAATAACACGCCGGTGTTCTTCTTACGAGATGGGATTAAATTCCCCGACTTTATTCATAGTCAGAAGAAAAACCCCCGTACTAACTTGCCCGATCCCCAAGCCGTGTACGAGTTTTGGGCCAACAACCCGCAGTCCTTACATCAGTCAACGATTTTGATGTCAGATCGGGGGATCCCATTGTCCTATCGTCACGTCAATGGCTATAGTTCTCACACATTAAGTTTTTGGAATGCAGCCGGTGAAAGATACTGGGTGAAATGGCACTTTAAAACCAATCAGGGCATTAAAACCCTGACGAGTGAAGAAGCGGCAAAAATGCCAGCCTTTGGTGCGCAGCAGGATTTGGTTGATAGCATTGATAAAGGTGACTTCCCGTCATGGACTGTCAACGTGCAAATCATGACTGAAGAAGAAGGGAAAACCTATAAGATTAACCCTTTCGATTTGACTAAAATTTGGCCGCACAGTGATTTTCCATTAATTGAAGTGGGTCAGCTTGAGTTAAACCGTAATGTGGATAATTATTTTGCCGAAACAGAGCAGGCGACCTTTGCACCGAGTAATCTGGTGCCAGGTATTGGCGCGTCGCCAGATCGCATGTTGCAAGCGCGTTTACTGGCTTATCAAGATGCTCAGCGTTATCGTGTTGGCACCAATTACAGCCAGATCCCGGTCAATTCGCCTAAGTGTCCGGTACACAATTATCAGCGAGACGGGGCGTTTGCGGGAATAAACCCCGCACTGGCAGGCAGTGGCGCGAACTTTTATCCTAACAATCGCGCACAGGTTGGTGAGCCAGCACAAGTGCCCGATGTTGCTGAGCCACCTATGCCGTTGGAACAGGATGCTTGGTTGGATATTTACGATACTCAGGACGATGATAACTTTTCTCAGGCCGGTGATTTGTACCGCATTATGAGCGAAGATCAAAAACAGCAATTGGTGAGTAATATTGCCGATGGCTTGAGTCAGGCTACCGATGATGTTCAACAGGCCATGTTCGCCCAGTATGATCAGGCTGATGTGGATTATGGTCAGCGCGTACGCAAAGAAGTGGCTAAGCGTATCGCCGCTAACGGGTAAAACCCAAGACGTTGTAAAACGAACACCACGACGGTTAAACCGCCGTGGTGTTTTTTTATTTGCGCGGAAATGGGGATCTTGAGCCAGAAGTTTAAATTTTTTGTAAGCGGCCTCGGAATTTCACATTTTCTTCACGTTCGAAGTGGTTTCATCGGCTTCAGTTAAGAAGGAGTGAACTATGAAAGCTATATACAATCTTGCCGGGTTAGTTGCGGTTTCTCTATCGGTCAGTGTTGCCGCTAAACCCTATATCGCTGCGGGTATCAGTTACAACACATTGGAAATCGAAGATAACAGCTACGATTTCGCTGAATTTGATGACGGTGTTACCCTGGATTTATCTAACGATGACACCAGCAGCGATGTCTGGCTGGAAGTGGGCTATGATTTTACCCCTCAATGGGGGATAGCACTGAGATACACGGAATTTGAATCCGGC
Source organism: Alteromonas sp. 14N.309.X.WAT.G.H12 (assembly GCF_036697315.1). NCBI lineage: Bacteria > Pseudomonadati > Pseudomonadota > Gammaproteobacteria > Alteromonadales > Alteromonadaceae > Alteromonas > Alteromonas sp. 14N.309.X.WAT.G.H12. The sequence continues at coordinate 24,022 of NZ_JBAHZB010000035.1, read as the reverse complement.
GATGAAGACGAAGTTGCGATTAGCGCGTTAAACGATGAAGAGTGGGATGCATCTTTAGATGTTACCGAGTTCACCTTGGAAGCCGTGTATCATTATCCGATTGGCGACGATTTTACCTTGTCCATGTCTGGTGGATTGGCCCTACACCATATCGATGTGTCGCAGTCTCACGAATTGGATGTTGAAGACGGTGAAGATGTTGTTTACAGTTCATTTTCCGACAGTGAAACGAAAGTCGGCGCTTCTTTGGGCCTGTCATTATCTTATAAAATTTACGACAATCTCTCTTTATTAGCCCAAACTCGCTACAGTTATACGTCGGTCATATCCAATGCATCGGTGGGCGTTGGTGTTGCTTACGCATTTTAGCAAGTAGTAAGGACCAGATTTGAAAGTTCTGATTGTCGAAGACAATCCACAGGTCATGGAAACCCTGTGTGATTATCTGATAATGGAAAACCATATTGTCGAGTCAGCATACGAAGGCAAAGCCGCCTTAGCGATGCTGGCTCGCCAGCACTTTGATGTGATTGTCATGGATATCATGATGCCAAAATTAAATGGTATCGACACCGTGACCACGATTCGTCAAACCTTAAAGTTATCTACCCCTATTTTGTTTTTAACGGCTAAAGACACCATTGCCGATAAACTGGCGGCCTATTCTGCCGGTGGTGATGACTATTTGGTGAAGCCCTTTAATATGGTGGAACTCATGCTGAAATTGGGGGCGCTATCTAAACGTGGACATCGTACCGATATTGCGCCCATTTCCGTGGGAGACTTCTCTTATCATCCGCAAACAGAAGCGCTTTATTATGCTGGGGAGCGTATACAAATCAGTCCCATTCAGTTTCAAATTCTTAAAAAGTTAATGCTTGCCTTTCCGGCAGTGGTAAGTCGAGATGATATGACGGAAACCATTTGGGGCGAAGAGGCGCCCGACAGTGATGCGTTAAGAAGTCACATATACAGTTTGCGTACTAAGCTAAAACAGTTGGCGGGTAAAGACGTATTGAAAACCGCTCACGGTCGAGGTTTTACCCTTGTCAGCTAAACGTCCACGTCTGGTAAAGCAGCTCTATCTGGTTTTCGCGACCCTGGCGCTTGGTTTTACCTTGTTGATCTGGAGTGTGCCGGTTTTTGTTGAAGATCAGATGGAAGTGATCAGCTTGCACCACTGGCTTGATACCGAAGCGAAAGGCTATACCCGTAGCTTGGCACAAGGCGGACCAGTGATGTATCCCGATTCTGCCGAATTTGAAATTTACTGGCAATATAAAGAAAAACCAGACTGGCTGAATGCTTATACCGTGCCGGGCTTTTATGAGCATCAGTTGGGGAGTGACGATCGGCATTTTTTGGTAAGAAACATGCCCGATGACAGTGGTCTTTTTTATGTTGTATTCAAAGATCAGGCTGACGACTATTTAGATGACTACGAAGACAAATTGCAATGGTTTGTGAGTATCACCGTGCTGGTGATCATGGTGTTAATGCTATTAGTGAGTATTTATTTAGGGCGTTTTTTTGCCCGTCCATTAGAGCAAATGCAGGCCAAAGTGCGCTATATGGCGCCCGATGAGCCGGATTTCACTGTAAATAGCCGCTACTACGAAATTAACTCCATTGAGCAAGCCATGCTGGACAGTAAACACCGTATAGGACAGTATTTTCAACGGGAGCAGGATTTCAGTCGATTTGCATCACACGAAATACGTACTCCATTGATGGTGTTGCAAGGTTCTGCTGAGTTATTGCATAAAACGTCGGGGTTTAGCGAATTACAACGCAAAGCCTTAAATCGTATTCTTGTTGCCGGAGAGGATATCCGTCTGTTAACGGAAACCTTTTTATTATTGGGAAAAGAGGAAATCGAATCCCAGTTTTACAAATCGGTATCACTGCTTAAAAATATCCAAGCCACATTACAAACCCAACAGCGGTTAAATCAAAACAGCCTCATAGAGGTGAAATTGAATGTTCATACCGATATCACCATTCATGCGCCTGAGAGTTTTGTGGTCATTACCTTGCAAAATATTATTAAAAACGCCTTTAGTTATGCCAGCACCTACATTGCCATTGATATGGATAGCCATTGTCTAAAAGTATCGAATGACTATCTTAAGGCCGATCAGCGTAGCGGTTACGGATACGGTCTGGTGATCCTCGAACGTATTTGTGAAAAGTTAGGTTGGGGGCTGGATATCACCGTCCACGAAAGTGAGTTTCTGGTAGCGGTACAGTTTCCTAAACAGTAAAAGCGGCGTTGATGGTATTGAATCGTCTGTTCTGAGGTATTAATGGCGATTCAGTATGCCGGTGTACCACAACCCGTTTTTTCCCGTATCTATAGTTATGCTAATATTAGCCGTCTGATTTTTACCCATTTTAAGTGCATCGCTAAAAAATGATTCCCCTATGTGAACATCGGGCTCATCAAGGGGGCGAGAAGGTGTGAAAAAGCGCTATGTTGAAATGTTAAGTTTACCTGAGGGATGCCATCAGTGGCTGATGTTAAAGATTTAAATAAAATTGTTGATAAGCCTGCCATCGACAGGCGCCTCTCTGTCGCGCCAATGCTGGATTGGACGGACAAGCATTGTCGTTATTTCCTGCGTCAGCTTTCCAAACGTACTCTGCTTTATACCGAGATGGTCACCACCGGCGCGCTGATTTATGGAAAGGGCGACTATCTGGCTTTTAATGAAGAAGAGCACCCTGTGGCATTGCAACTGGGCGGTTGTGATCCATCGGATATGGCCCGTTGTGCTGAAATGGCGCAGAGTCGGGGCTATGACGAGGTAAATATCAATGTGGGGTGTCCGTCAGACAGAGTGAAAAACGGCGCTTTTGGCGCCTGTTTAATGGCGCAGCCCGAAGTTGTGGCCGAGTGCGTGAAAGCGATGCAAAAAGCGGTGGATATACCGGTCACGGTAAAATGCCGCATTGGCATAGATGATATGGATGAATACGAAGATTTTGCCCGATTTATCGATGTTGTTGCTGAGGCCGGATGCGATACCTTTATTGTTCATGCAAGAAAAGCCTGGCTTCAGGGGTTAAGCCCCAAAGAAAACCGGGAGATCCCGCCGTTAAATTATCCGCGGGTCTATCAGCTAAAAGACACCCATCCCCAATTGTCTATTTCCATTAATGGGGGAATTAAAACCCTCGATGAGGTAAGCGCCCACTTAGATCAGGTTGATGGCGTAATGATTGGCAGAGAAGCCTATAGTAACCCCTATTTGCTGGCGCAAGTGGATAGTCAGGTATTTGGCATGGATGTGGCTCCGCCCACGCGCACCGAACTGGTGTATACCATGCAGGCTTATATTGAACGGCAAACCGATGAATGGTTTAAACCCTGGCATGTGGCGCGACATATGTTGGGGTTATTTCAAGGTCAGCCGGGCGGGCGGATTTGGCGTCGCTATCTGAGTCAGAAAGGTACAGGTAAATCGCCGGATCCGGCACTGTTACTCAATGCCCTCAGTCAGGTGGAAGCGGCACAAAAAAATACTCAGGACTATCAAAACAGTAAGGTTGGTTAATTTTACCACTACATTTAGTGAATTAGACCAATAAATAACGCTGTTTAATTTTTGAACGTCTGATGTGTGTGGCGTGTTTTAACAATAATTATTATTAATCAATAGATTACGAAAAATTACAAGGTTGGCACAAAGCTCGCAATCCCTTAAGTAACTTGTCTTCGTTGTTGGTGAAGACACTGAACTGAACCAATATTACTTTGTTACTTAAGGAAAAATTATGAACACACAGACTAAATTACTGTTATCCGGCTTGATCCTTTCTACCAGCATGTTGGCATCCAATGCCATGGCTCAGGAAAGTGCCATTGAATCTTTTTTGAGTCATGTTGTTAGCCAGGCTGTATCCATGGCGGGAAATGAGATCCAAGCTGATGTGCGTCAATCCATCGCGAATGTAACATACAGTTTTAGTTTGGATGGTGAGGAAAAAGTGGGAACAGTAAACGTAACAGAGCTCGCTGATACCGAAAATGCGCACAAAGCAGAGCCTGTAACAGAAGACTAGATCTAGGTTTTTTGTCATCATTTAGGTTTGACAGCCACAACTCATTTGAGACTGGCCACACAATAAAATGTATAGGCACTCACTTATCTGAGTGCCTATTTTTTTATCTATTGTTGTTCCGCTCATTGCCAATTTGCTTCGTTCACCCACTTCTTTTGCACCTGTTAGAAGGTCTTCAATGGCGTTTTTCGTTATGGTCAAATTCGCCAAATAGGCTGGTTAAAAAAACCAAATCCCGTTGAAGGTGGAAATGAAAAGGGAGGTGAAAATCACTGATATTTTATTTAGCTTCTGATTTTAAAGGGTTTTATTTGTTTGGCATGAACATTGATTACATAAACTACATAGCGATGAAATTTACATAATGTAACTAAGGGGAAAGAAATGGGAATGTTTTCAAGAATGTCAGATATTGTGCAATCGAATATCAATGCCATGCTGGACAAAGCTGAAGATCCGGAAAAAGTGATCCGCCTGATTATTCAGGAGATGGAAGAAACTTTAGTGGAAATGCGCTCTGAGGCAGCAAAGTATCTTGCCCATGAGAAGCATCTTAATCGTCAGCAAGACAAGCTGCAAAACATCATGGAAGGATGGCAGGAAAAAGCTGAATTGGCCCTAGATAAAGGTAAAGAAGAGCTGGCCCGTGCGGCCCTGGTACAAAAAAACAGTTTTGTTTCTCAACTTGACGCAATCGCATCGGAAAAAGCCCAGGTCACCGATATGCTGGAGAAAGTCCAGCTTGATACCGGTCGATTACGGGAAAAACTTGCTGAGGCGCGGTTGAAACAAAAACAACTGGTGAGCCGCAAACACAACGCTCAGGTGCGTCTAAAAGCGCGAACCCTAGCCCATAGTGAGCATGTTGCACAGGCTATGGCAAGATTTGAAAGTTATGAACAGCGAGTGGAATTTTTGGAAGCGCAGGTGGATGCCTATGATATCTCTGAAGGTAGCGCTGATCCCCATTCGTTAGCGGCGCAGTTTAACGCGCTGGAGACGGATGATGCCATTGAACAAGAATTGGCGGCACTGAAAAAGAAACGGGCGGCGTAAACTATTTGTTGGTGCGCTTAGTCATAAGCGTACCAGAGCTAAATAAGGAGACAAGAATGAATTTACCTGACTCAGATAAAAAGATTTATCGGGATTTGGACAACGGCATGATAAGCGGAGTGTGTGCGGGAGTGGCGAACTACTTTTCGGTAGAAGCTGTTTGGGTGAGAGGTGCGGCCATATTTGGTTTGATATTTCTTTCTGTGCCGGTATTGCTGGCTTATGTTGCAGCGGTGGTGCTATTACCAAGGCGCGTATTATGAAACAGTTTTTATTGGCAATCCTAATCGCCGCATTAGTGGTTTATGGATTGAGCTGTGTGATGGAGGAGGGCTCGGGCTTACACCTGATGATGGGAGATGATATGTTGTCGCCGTTGGAAAACCTGGTGGCGTTTTCGGTGGTTAGCCTCGTATTTTTAATCATCGGGTTTGTGGTGGCCTTAAGTGTCTTTGGCACCATTATTCTGGCGGTGTTGGCTTCTGTTGCTGCCCTTGTCATTGTTGGGTTAAGCGCTGTTTGGCCAGTGGTTTTAGTGTTGCTGGCGATGTGGATTTATCGACGAGGACAGCGCAGTGCCCCCACGTCCTAATGGCTATTTAAGCGCGAAAATACCCTGATAGGGTGCTAATATGCAGTCAACATCGAGATAAATAAATGGGGACCCCCCGTTTTTCGTTATTGAGAAGGAAAACTAACGTTGAGCATCAAACAGTATTTAAATACTAAATTTATCGGTAGCACCTTACTTGTCCTTTTGCTTATCTTCTGGCTGATTGGCGTTTATTGGAGTTTTGAACCGGATACCTTCGACGTCAGACAAGCGGTAATGGAAGAAGCACAGAGCGACACTTACATTGACGTACCCGGTTACACAGTAACGTCAACCCTCATTCTCGTTACAGAAAAGATGCTTGATAAGCCAGGGGGTTATCTGTCTAACGATGTTACGCCGCCGGGGTTGTTTCTTGATAATATGCCTGCGTGGGAATTTGGCGCGCTGGAAATGATCCGCGATCTGTCACTGGCGATGCGAAAAGACTTCAGCCGTTCGCAATCCCAGTCCATCGAGAATCAAAATTTGATGAAGGCCCAGCCTGAATTTAACGTGAACAGTCGTAGTTGGGCACTGCCTTCTGCAGAGTCTGCATATGGAAATGCTTTGAAATACTTAAAGCAATACCGCAATGAGTTGGTGGATCCCACATTAGGTGATAGTCAGTTTTATACCCGTGCAGATAACTTGCGCGACTGGCTCAAACAGGTGGAAAAACGCTTAGGCAGTTATTCTCAACGTTTAAGTGCCAGTGTGGATTCGGCACGAATGAATACCGATTTGGCCGGTGATAATAAGGCAAAGCAATCCACGCCCGTTGCTTCTGAACGGGTACTTAAAACAAGCTGGTGGAAGTTAGATGACAATTTTTATGAGGCAAGAGGGGCAACTTGGGCCTTGCTGCATTTCTTAAAAGCTGTTGAAATTGACTTTGCCGATATTCTCGAAGACAAAAACGCATTGGTTAGTCTTCGTCAGATCATTAAGGAACTGGAATCTACGCAAAAAGCGGTCTGGAGTCCTATGATCCTCAACGGCGATGGTTTTGGTATGTTGGCTAATCATTCTCTTGTTATGGCCAACTATATTTCTCGTGCTAATGCAGCACTAATCGAACTGAGTGAACTTCTCAATCAAGGATAACACATGAATAAGTGCATTATGGCGGTAACGGCAGTTGCTGCTTTATCTGCATCATCGGTAATGGCCGATACGCTGGCAGGTCTCTACGTTGGCGCACAAGGCTGGGGTACTAACGCATCAGGTGGATTCGCGGACAATAGTACTTTCTCCAGTGGCAGTTCCATGGCCGACTTCAATTTTGATACTCAGGCTAACTTCTCATTTTATGCAGCGGTTGAACATCCTCTACCTTTAATCCCCAATGTAAAACTTAGCATCACCTCACTTGATAGTGAGGGTGTAACCACACTGCAATCTTCGTTTAATTTTGACGGTGATTTGTATAGTTCGGGTAGTAAAGTAAGATCAGAAGCCGAGCTGAAAAGCACGGATATCATTTTATATTATGAGATCTTTGATAACGATCTGGTTAGCCTAGATGTGGGGCTGAATGGTAAGTACATTGATGGCACCATGTATGTGAAGGATACCGATAGCAATACGGAAAGCGAACAGGCATTCTCTGGTATTGTGCCGATGGTTTATTCTCGCGTTCAGGTAGGACTGCCTTTTACCGGCCTTGGGGTATACGCAGAGGGCAGTTATTTGTCCTTCGATGATCACAAAATGAGCGACTATCAAGTTGCGGTGACATATTCGTTTATCGAAAGCCTTGCTGTGGATATGACATTTCAAGCAGGTTATCGTAGCGTAGATATTGATATTGATGATCTCGACGGTGTATACACGGATATGACCGTTGATGGTCCGTTTGCCGGCTTAGAAATTCACTTCTAAATTTTTTTGCTCGAAGAAATGCACATTTCTTCGGGCAACACCTCTCTTCTTTTTTATCACCTAAATACCAATAGTTAGCTTTGTTTAAAACTTTAAAGCATAAAAAAGTGTGATTAATTCTTTTCGCTTATAGAAAAAAGCCGTTAGCCTTTACGCCATCTCAACAAGGCAAATGTGTTATGTCAGCGAAATCCAATCAAAATCAAGCACCCGGCGCGGTGTTGAACGACAATCAATGGAATGCGATCACGCAAGCCATTGCTGGTTTAAATCGTGATCAGCTTACCTGGGTAAGTGGTTATACGGCAGGGCTTGCAGCCGCTCAGGCTGGCGGCGTAGCACCGGCCACGACGGCCCAAGGCCAAGCCTCTGGGGCCGCCACGTTAACTATTCTGGTGGGCTCTCAAACCGGTAACGCAAAAGGACTGGCTCAGCAATTTCAGGCTCAGGCAGAGCAAGCGGGCTATTCAAGCAAGCTGGTCAACATGAGCGATTACAAGCCACGTCAGATTAAAAACGAAACACATGTGGTGATTTTTGTCAGTACCCATGGAGAAGGGGATGCCCCAGATGATGCGGTGGAACTGCATGAATTTTTGGGTAGTAAAAAAGCACCAAAACTGGCAGGTCTCAAATATGCCGTACTTGGCCTAGGCGATAGTAGCTACGAGTTTTTCTGTCAAACTGGGAAAAACTTCGACACTCGCCTTGCGGCGCTTGGTGCCCAAGCCATGGTTGAAAGACAAGATTGTGATGTGGATTACGAGGACATCGCGGCAACGTGGTCAACAAAGGTCATTGAAGCACTGAAAGAAGACTTTTCCTCCTCAGGTAGCAACGCTGCCGTGGCAATACAGTCTGGTAGTGCTGTTGTCAGTGGTGGCGTGACTTATTCGAAAAAAGCCCCCTACAGCGCGACATTGCTTACCTCGCAAAAAATTACCGGCCGAGATTCAGTAAAAGACATTCGCCATATAGAAATTGGCCTAGAAGAATCGGGTATTCGCTATCAACCTGGTGATGCCTTGGGCGTATGGTTTAAAAATTCGCCAGCCCTTGTTGCTGAGTTTGTTGAACTGATGGGCTTAACGGGAAGTGAGCAAGTCAAGGTTGCCGACGGTGAATACACCCTTAGCGATGCGTTAACGTCGAAATTCGAATTAACACAAAGTTACCCTACATTTGTTAAAGCCTATCAAAATGCAACGGGCTCTGAATCGTTAGCTGCATTATTGGCCGAGCCTGCACAACTACGCACGTATTTGGCCGAGCGGCAAATTATCGATATTGTCAAAGAGCATCCAGCGCCTATTTCGGCACAAACATTGGTCGATGCGCTACGCCCACTGACGCCGCGCTTGTACTCCATTGCGTCTGCGCAAGCGGAGGTTGAAAATGAAGTGCATTTAACGGTGGCCCATGTGGATTATGAAGCCTTCGGACAACGCCATCAGGGTGGAGCGTCAAGTTTTCTGTGCGAAAGATTAGAAGAAGGTGGCGAAATAGAAGTCTACATTGAGAAGAATGATAACTTCCGTTTGCCTGAAAATCCGGATACACCGGTGATCATGATTGGACCGGGTACCGGCATTGCACCATTTCGTGCGTTTATGCAGGAGCGTGACGCCCAAGGTGCAGAAGGGAAAAACTGGTTGTTTTTTGGTAACCCCAATTTCACTCAGGACTTCCTCTATCAGGTAGAGTGGCAAGGATATGTGAAGTCGGGTTTGCTGGATAAGATCACACTGGCCTTCTCGCGGGATCAAAAAGAAAAAATCTATGTGCAACATCGATTACTGGAAAATGGCAAAGAAGTCTATGAATGGCTAGAGAGCGGTGCCCATTTCTATGTGTGTGGTGATGCAAGCCATATGGCTAAAGACGTTGAAGCTGCGCTACTGTCTATTATTCAGCAACAGGGTGGGAAATCTGAAGAAGATGCCAAAGCCTATCTTGTTGCCATGCGTAAAGCCAAACGTTATCAGAAGGATGTCTATTAATGAGTAATGAAAAGTCTCCCTATATCGTTGAAGGCAAACTGGCTGACAACGAACGCTTAAAAGGCGAAAGCCGCAATTTACGCGGCACAATTGCGCAAGATCTCGAAGATGATTTAACCGGTGGTTTTACCGCTGATAACTTCCAGTTGATCCGGTTTCATGGCATGTATCAGCAAGATGATCGGGACATCCGGGCAGAGCGGGCCAAGCAAAAACTCGAACCGCTGCACAATGTGATGCTGCGGGCCCGTTTACCTGGCGGTATTATTACTCCAGAGCAATGGCTGGTCATCGACAAATTTGCTGAAGAGCATACCCTGTATGGCAGTATTCGCTTAACCACCCGTCAAACGTTTCAGTTTCACGGTGTGTTAAAGCCGCATATTAAATCCATGCACCAGACCCTTAACCGCACGGGGATTGATTCCATAGCCACGGCCGGTGATGTGAACCGAAATGTCTTGTGTACGTCGAACCCCATAGAATCTGAGTTGCATGTTGAGGCTTATGAGTGGGCGAAGAAAATCAGTGAACACTTACTGCCGAAAACCCGTGCTTATGCAGAAATTTGGTTAGACGGTGAGAAAGTGGAAACCACGGAAAAACCCGTCGAACCCATATTAGGTGATACCTATCTCCCCCGTAAGTTTAAAACGACGGTGGTGATCCCGCCACAAAATGATGTGGATGTGCACGCCAACGATCTTAACTTTGTGGCCATTGCTGAAAACGGCAAACTCATTGGGTTTAACGTGCTGGTGGGCGGGGGACTGGCCATGACCCATGGTGATAAGTCCACCTATCCGCGCAAAGCAACGGATTTTGGCTTTATTTCATTGCACGACACACTAGCGGTGGCCGAAGCTGTGGTAACGACTCAGCGTGACTGGGGCAACCGGGTAAACCGTAAAAACGCCAAAACCAAATATACCTTAGAGCGTGTTGGCGTAGAGAATTTTAAAGCGGAAGTGGAAAAGCGGGCAGGGATCGTCTTTGGTGAAAGTCGTCCTTACACCTTTACCAGTCGTGGCGACCGTTTCGGCTGGGCCGAAGGCATTGACGGTAAATTCCATTTAACCTTGTTTATTGAAAACGGCCGTATACTGGACTATCCGGGCAAGCCGCTGAAAACTGGCTGTCGGGAAATTGCCCGTGTTCACAAAGGTGATTTTAGGCTGACTGCCAACCAAAACCTGATTGTTGCTGGCGTGAGCCCCGAGCAGAAATCGGTTATTGAAGAGTTAGCGCGTAAGCACGGCTTGATCAATGATACTACCTCAAAACAAATGCTTGATTCCATGGCGTGTGTCTCACTGCCCACGTGTCCTTTGGCGATGGCGGAAGCAGAACGCTATCTGCACGAAGCGGTGAACCGTTTGGACTCTGTCCTTGCCAAGCATGGCTTAGAAGAAGATAGCATCATATTTCGTATTACCGGTTGTCCCAATGGGTGTGGCCGGGCAATGCTATCGGAAGTTGGATTGGTAGGGAAAGGACCTGGTAAGTATAACTTACATATCGGTGGAAATCGTGAAGGTACTCGCATTCCCAAAATGTATCAGGAGAACATCAGCGAAGATGAAATCTTTGCTGAACTCGATACGCTAGTTGGCCGTTGGGCGAAAGAACGAAACGACAATGAAGCCTTTGGTGATTATGTTGTCCGCGCAGGCATTATCGCTCCGGTAATTGACTCGGCAAGAGATTTCTATGACTGACACGCTACTTGATCTGCCGGTACCTTTACAGCCTGATATCAGTGTTGATGAACTGACGGCTATCAATGAGGACCTGGAAAAAATGACGGCTGCCCAGCGTATTAGCTGGGCACTAAAAATGTTACCCGGCAATGGGATGGTGTCATCGAGTTTTGGTGCCCAGTCTGCGGTGATGTTGCATTTAATGACCCAGGCCAAACCTGATATTCCCATAGTGTTAACGGATACCGGTTATCTGTTTCCGGAAACCTATAAATTTGTTGATTTGCTCACCGAAAAGTTAAATCTTAATTTAAAGGTGTATCGGGCCTCCATCTCTGCTGCCTGGCAAGAAGCCCGTTATGGGCGACTATGGGAAAAAGGCCTGGACGGTATCGAGCAATATAACCGAATGAATAAGGTGGAGCCGATGCAGCGGGCACTTAGAGAGCTCGATGTAGGCACCTGGTTTGCTGGGCTAAGACGCAGCCAGTCGGATAGCCGGGAAAAGTTGCCCGTTCTTCAAAAAATAGGCAAGCAGTTTAAAGTTTATCCTATCATCGATTGGACAAACAAAGATCTGCACTATTATTTAAAAGACAATGAATTACCCTATCATCCCTTGTGGGAAGAAGGGTATGTTTCTATTGGTGATTGGCACACTACCCAATCGTTGCAAGAAGGCATGAGTGAACAAGATACCCGTTTCTTTGGTTTGAAAAGAGAGTGCGGGCTGCATGAATTTGGCGACGGTATTTAGTTCGGTTCGTGTTCGATAATAAAACTGCTACTTAGGCGCTGTGTTAGTGCTTGTAAGTAAGGGCCGGCATCTGCTGCCTGCCGGTTAATAAGTTTCGCCAGCTCAGCGCCAACGGATGTAAACTTATAATACACCAGAGCCAATCCGGGACGGGTTGGCGTAAGGGTGTAATTTTGTGAGCCGCAACGCCATTTTACAGATTGCTCCTGGGACAGTTCGCCACTTTCAATTTCACTGCCGAAAATGAGCTTCATGTCGGTGAGAGCGAGTATATCGGGATAACTCAAACCAAAGGTCGCCAAATTGAGCTGTTCCGGTTGGCGATGGGAGAGCATCGACCAAAAGCTAGGTCGTTGATGAACTCCGACCAAAATACGGGGCACAGTATCTCCTAACCGTCGACTGGACAAGGCCACCGCCCGTGAGAAAAGCTTAGCGTCCCGCTGGGTCAACACCTTTAGTGTTTCCAAACTGAGTAATGAAAACGAGCCAGGATGGCTGATTTCCACCGCAAATATTTGCCCCCATAATGATTGCATGGCCGGTGAGTGGATATTTTCTGCTAATTGGGTAAAAGCAAAAAACCAATCCGGATCAACGTTCTCTGTGCTGCTTTGGGGGAGACTAACAGATAACGCCACCTCCATAACGGCTTGCAGATTTTTAATACGCTGTAACGCCAGAATATCCCTGCGTCTGTCTATTTCTTTCCGACGGGCAGTGGCATCGGGCAGGGGCACATTTGCCCGGATCCCCACCTTTGCAAATAGGCTTTGAATGCGCGCTGCATTTTGTGCCGCCCCTTGAGATGCAGTTTTGCTCGCCGTGTTCGTGGTCTCGGCATGATTTATTTTGTTAGTTTTATTGCTTTTTACCCGTTCTGAACTAGTTTGTTGGATATTTGGCGCATTATTGGACTCAGAAATCTTCATTGCATACCTCAATTCGTACTTTTACCAGTGTATACGGATAAGTGATGAAAATGCGATACGCGTGAGTGATAAACTTGCAAATATGGGGCTAGCGAGTACGATTAATAGAAGCAGTATTCAAGGATCACACGACTATGTCATCGGCAGATTATGAAAATGACGAGCTTATTTTTCAGCAAGAGGATCTTCATCCTGAGATAAAGCCTGCTATTCATAAAGTATGGAATATCCTGATTGCAGATGATGACGAAGAGATCCACACCGTTACCCGACTTGCTCTGTCAGATGTCATTTTTGCTGATAGAAGACTTAATTTTCTTCACGCATACACAGGGGAAGAGACCTGTGCGTTGCTTAAAGAGCACGGTGGTGACATTGCCATCATTTTACTTGATGTGGTAATGGAAACGGATGATGCTGGCTTGATGGTGGTGGAGTATTTGCGGGAGACGCTGGATCTTCACGAACCGCGTATTATACTGCGTACCGGCCAACCGGGTTATGCGCCGGAAGAAGATGTTATACGTAATTACGATATTAACGATTACAAAACGAAAACCGAATTAACCCGCAGCAAGTTACTCACCACGGTACTGGCCTCTATCCGTTCTTATCAACAAATTCTCACCATTAATCAAAGCCGCCATGGGCTGAAAAAAATTATCATTTCCGCGTCAAACTTACTGGAAGAGCATTCCATCAAAGGCTTTTGCGAAGGAATAGTGACCCAAATCAGTTCATTGCTTGGGCTGGAGGCCGAAGGTGTGGTTTGCGCCAGAGCGGGATCCGTACTCGATAGGGATGATAACGGGGTTTATGTGTTGGGCGCGGCGGGCAATTTTGCTTCCTTCATCAATCAACCGGTGGAATCCATTGAAAATCTAAGTATTGTGGAAAATATTAATCGTAGCCTGCGTATTAAACGCCACATAGTTGAAGATGGCACAACCGTACTCTACCTTAACAGTTCCGGTTTTGAAGCGGCGGTCTATATTAATATGGATAAGGAACTCAGCAGCGTTGACCGTCAGTTGCTTGAAGTATTCTTATCGAGTATTTCTGTCGGCTATGAAAATGTTAACTTGTTCCACGAGCTTAAAAATGCGGCTTTCAGAGACTGGTTAACGCGATTACCGAACCGGAATGAATTTATTAATATGCTGGATCGTCCTTCGGTGCGTGAAGATTCATCCTTATGTGTGGCCGTGATTGACATTAATCACTTTTCAGATATCAATGATGGCCTTGGACAGGAAGCCGGCAATGCCTTATTGCGCGCTGTGGCCAAGCGCCTTGATACTAATTACCCTGATATCGTACGAAAAAGCCGTATTGGGGGGGATGTTTTTGGACTCATAGGTCCCGAAAACTTGGTCAACGCACAATCGATTAATTCTGTGTTTGCGTTTAGTTTTAAAGCGGGGGATCACACCTTGCCTGTGAATGTGACCATTGGCTTGTATAAAATGGGCACAGAGCAATGCGCAGGGATGGATATCCTTAAACGCACCAATATTGCATTAAATCGCGCGAAGAAAAATATCAGCGATAATTTTGAAGTTTATCAACCTGAGTTTGAAAAGCGGACAACCCGGCAACTGGCCATGATCCGTCGCTTGCGGGCGGACTTTCATGCAAGAAAGCTACAATTGTGGTTTCAGCCCCAAGTTGACTTGGTGAGCGAAAAAATCATTGGTGTTGAAGGCTTATTGCGCTGGCCTGACGGCGATGGCGGCTATATTTCACCCGCCGAATTTGTGCCATTAGCGGAATATTCCGGTTTGATCGTGGATATTGGTGAATGGGTGCTGGAAGAATCCTGTTTGCGCATAAAGCAGTTGGATGAATTGGGTTTCGGTCATGTCCGTGTTGCCGTTAATGTGTCTATTCCCCAGTTTAGAGATCGTCGATTTGTGGAAAAGGTCAAAGGGGCTTTGCGTCTCAGGCAGTGTGCTCCAGAGCGTTTAGAGTTGGAAATAACCGAAAGTGTGGTAATGGATGAACCACAAATTGTCATCGATGCATTAACTAGCCTTAAAGAGCACGGTGTTGCCATTGCCATTGATGATTTTGGGACCGGGTTTTCTTCTATGAGTTATTTACAAAAACTGCCCCTGGATCGGTTGAAGGTTGATCGTTCTTTTGTCAAAGACATTAAGGCCGGCACGGAATCAGTCATTGTTGAAACCATCGTGACCCTTGGCAATAAATTGGGATTAGTGACCATTGCTGAAGGGGTGGAGAAAAGAGAGCAAGCGAGCTTCATGATTAAATTGGGGTGTGAAGAAGCGCAAGGTTTTCTTTTTGCCCGGCCAATGCCATTTGATGAATTGTTAAAGCTCCTTGAGGCCAACCGACACGGCGCTGATTAACTACACCGGATGTTGGTTAATTACTTTTTTGATGGTTTCTTTTAATTGTGGCAAAACCCTTTCATTAAACCACGGATGTTGTGCCAGCCAACGGTTGTTTCTGCCCGAAGGGTGGGGCAAAACTATAGTGCCACTACCGTTTTTTTCATTTATGACCTCGCAGCACTCTTTGACCGCTTGCGTAAGTGTCTTATATTGGGGCATATAATACTGCTGAGCATACCTGCCAACCAAGAGTGTGAGTGTGGGGCGAATAAAACTCAGTAAGGCCTTATGCCATGTTGGCGCACATTCTTTTCTCGGTGGCGCATCGGCACCGTTCTTATAACCAGGAAAGCAAAATCCCATGGGAAGTATGGCCAATAGTTTTTCGTTGTAGAACATCGTTTTGTCGATTCCCATCCATTCTCGTAGTCTTTCTCCACTGGCATCGTTCCATGGGGTAGCACTTTCATGGGCTTTTAATCCTGGCGCCTGACCAATAAGGACGATTCTGGCTTCTTGCGCAGCACTGAATATTGGCTTTGGGGGGAAGGGCAGTGCATGTTGGCAAATCTGGCAATGTTTTATGCGGGAGCAAAGGGCTGTAAATTGCGTATTGCTGTCTGACATAATTTCCCTCTTTTGTAATATTGCTGTAACACTTCTGTGATCTAAATTTGACCAATTGCCCTATCTACAGTATGCTTATTTATACAGTATCCAATGTAGCACAGGAGTAATCACATGCGTAAAACATTAGTCGGCTTGGCGCTGTTAATGGCATTTGGTATTGCGCATGCGGAGTCTGATGGAAATCAGCTTTTCGATTGTATGGATGCAAAGTCTTTCGAATTGAATAACCAATGTATGACTGACAGGATCAGCAACAACATTCGTTACCGCGAAGCACAATACCAAGTCACTGAACAAGCCAGTGAGAATATGGGTGACTATGCTGTCGCCACAATGACGTTT
The DNA here is from genome assembly GCF_036697315.1 of Alteromonas sp. 14N.309.X.WAT.G.H12. NCBI lineage: Bacteria > Pseudomonadati > Pseudomonadota > Gammaproteobacteria > Alteromonadales > Alteromonadaceae > Alteromonas > Alteromonas sp. 14N.309.X.WAT.G.H12. The sequence goes on along the minus strand of NZ_JBAHZB010000035.1, from coordinate 7,707 downwards.
CATCCAGAAAAGATGCAAATAGACATTGTCGCTCACAGAGACGCCCTGCAAGCAAGTAACACCCTTGCTTTAAATCGCTAATAGTAGAAAGCCGGTCTGATGACCGGCTTTTTTTATTCAAAAAATCCGGTTTAATCCATTTAACGCAGCAACACGATATGCTTCAGCCATTGTCGGGTAGTTGAACGTTGTGTTAACAAAATAATCTATGGTATTCCCGCCATCTTTTTGCTGCATAATGGCTTGTCCAATGTGGACAATTTCAGACGCCCGCTCACCAAAACAATGAATACCCAGCACTTCTTTGGTTTCTCGATGAAACAGTATTTTTAAACTCCCCACGGTTGTTGATGCAATTTGCGCACGGGCAAGGTGTTTAAATTGCGCCCGGCCAACTTCATAGGGAATTTTTTGCGCGGTGAGTTCCTGCTCGGTTTTACCCACTGAGCTAATTTCTGGAATGGTATAGATGCCCGTGGGAATGTCTTCGACCAAGCCGGAATTAGCTTTACCTGTACACATGGCTTCAGCGGCAGCACGGCCTTGATTGTAGGCCGCAGAAGCCAGACTCGGATAGCCAATGACATCACCCACGGCAAAGACATTGTCTACCTCAGTACGGTAGTTTTTATCCACCTTTAGCTGGCCTCTAGAATCGGCTTTCAGACCGATAGCATCAAGGTTTAGCATATCGGTATTACCGGTTCTGCCGTTAGCAAACAGTAGGCAATCTGCACGCATACGTTTACCTGATTCCAAATTCATAATGACGGAGTCTTCCTGTCCTTCCACTGAGGTATAGCTTTCCATATGCCGGATCACCACACCGTTGTTCCATAAGTGATAACTAAGGGCATCGGAGATTTCAGTATCGAGGAAGGAAAGCAGGCGATCACGCATATTGACGAGATCAACTTTAACGCCCATTCCTCTGAAAATACTGGCGTATTCAGAACCGATAACACCGGCACCGTAAATAATAATATTTTGTGGTTCGTGTTTGAGGGAGAGTATGGTGTCTGAGTTGTAAATTCGTGGATGAGAAAAGTCGATATCTTTCGGGCAATATGGCCGCGAACCGGTGGCCAAGGCAATCTGTTTGGCCGTAATATATTCCGCCGATCCGTCCTTGTGTATTATTTTTATTGTATGGGGATCAACAAAACTGGCTTCGCCATGGATCAGGGTGACTCTGTTGCGATCATAAAACGAGGCCCGTAACTTGGACTGACTGCGTATTACTCCACTGGCATGGCGCATCACTTCCGCAAAGGTAACGTGTCGGTTAACCTGGTTTTCGGAAAAGAGCGGGGTATGGTTGTATTCAATAAGCCGACTCACCGAATGTCTAAGTGCCTTTGACGGGATGGTTCCCCAATGTGTGCAGCCACCACCGACAGCCTCATAGCGTTCAACAACTGCGACTTTTTGTCCTGCTTTAGCCAATTGCATCGCAACGCCCTCTCCGCCCGGGCCCGTACCAATAACAATGGCATCGTACTGATAAGTCGGTTTCGATTTTGCAGATGTTTCAGATTTAGTTGTCATAATGTTCAGTGCTCAGCGAAATGTGGAACCTGATAGATATGGGACATTAGAAAGCGACGTCCTTGCTTTCAGGTCTGATGTTTCAAAGTCTAGCAATATTTTGATTGGAAAGACAAAAAATGATCAGTTTACTACTTTTTCGTCATATTCCTTCAGCCATGGTGCATTGGAATGGTAACGATGATTTGAACACCGTTATCTTGTCCCTTAATTATTTCTACGTCGTCGTTATGTAATTCGACAACCCAGTGTCTGGTAAGACATAAACCAACACCGCATGGCTTTGTAACGGTAAAACTATGCACCAGGTTTTCGTTTGTGATCCTAGCAACATTGGTCACATCGCCCATTGCTTGGCTAAAGGCTGAATTGACGTTAGAAATATCTGTCTTGTTTCTGACACGTCAATTTATGTATTTGGCTATTTTAAACAAAAAACGCCACCCGAAGGTGACGTTTTTAAAAAGGGTTAACTAAACTGCGGTGATAGCGTTTGTAGACGAAGCCATTTCTCTTTTTGCAGCGCCAGCGCGTTTTTAAGTTCTTTATAATGGAAATCGATTTCTAATCGTTCCACGCTTCGTTTCAAGCTGCGTTTTCTTACATTCATTAGACGTTTCTTGGCCGCATAGTAGGCTGACATTTTCTGAATCAACAATTCGTATTCATGTTGCACTTTGCTAAGCAATTCATCGGCGTTAGGTTGCTTTGCCAATCTTGCGCTCGCTTTTTGTAACTGCATGGCGACTCGGGCTTTCTCTATACGTTCTTCCGGCACGCGGCGTAAGTTGTGGGCTAGACCGACCATAGACAATCCACGGATTAGCCATTTAGTTGGATCAAATTGCCACCAGTAAATACCGTTTCGGTAGTCGTATTCAAAAATGTGGTGGTAATTATGATAGCCCTCTCCAAAAGTAAAGAAGGCTAAAATACTATTGTCACGGGCTGTGTTTTTATCTGTAAACGGCTGACTTCCCCAAAAATGGGCAAGTGAGTTGATGAAAAACGTCACGTGATGGACTAAAAATAAGCGAAATACGCCGGCAACCAGCATCATGCTCAACACATCGCCATTCAGCCAACCGAGTAGGCCAGTTATACCGAAGTTGGCAATCAGTACGATGGCCAGGTAGTACTTGTGCTGCCACATTACCACCGGATCTTTTTGTAAATCTCTACAGTTGCTGTAATCGTTATAACGATGTGTTTGATATTCTCGTAACATCCAGCCGATATGGGCGAACCAAAGACCTTTTTTAGCCGAGTAGGGATCTTTGTCGTTATCGTCTACATGCCGATGATGAATTCGATGGTCTGACGACCAATGCAGGATGCTATTTTGCAGCGCCATGGCCCCGCCTATTGCCAATATGATCCGAACGACAATATTGGCGTCGTAGGTTTTGTGAGACCACAGGCGATGATATCCGGCAGTAATGGACATACCTGTAAAATAAAACAAGACAACGGCAACGACCACTTCGGTGGTTTCAAAACCCATAGTCATGGCCCAAAGAGGCACTGCAAGAAGCGCAATGGCTCCCGTAATAATGAAGACCAGGATATTGGTCAAAATAAGTGGTGGTTTTTTCATGATAACAACTCGGCTTACAACTGTACGCTAATTTAGCGGTTTCAATCACTGCAAGCAAGGAAAAAGGTGAATTTACGAACTAAAGTATAGTGCAAATGCTGGACAATTGCCTGTTTTGACGTATCTAGCATTAGGTAATGCTTGTTTTTACTGATGATTTTGCGAGAGGTTTACCGCTTGTTTTAATATTCGGGTAGACTAGGTATCCAACGTTGTCGCTAGTCAAAAATCAGGAGTCGAAGATGAGTCGTCAGGAGCAGAAGTTAAAAACCCGCCAGAATATCATCGATGCGGCGTTTGGGTTGCTTGACGAACAACGAAGTCTATCCGCCATTAGTTTGCGGGAAGTTTCCCGGGCTGCGGGGATAGCCCCCACGTCGTTTTATCGACATTTCAAAGATATGGATGAGCTGGGATTGACGCTGGTAGACGAAGCTGGATTAGCGCTACGGCAATTAATGCGGCAGGCTCGCAGACGTATTGCCTCCGGCGGCGGCGTTATTGATACATCGGTGGACACCTTTATGGAATTTATCACCGCCAATTCAAATGTGTTTCGTTTATTGCTCCGTGAGCATACAGGAACATCCGCGGCCTATCGCTTGGCTGTATTGCGGGAAATCCAGCATTTCATTGAAGAGTTATCAGATTATATTGTAGAGAGCCAAGGCGTGGAGTATCAGTTGGCTAATCTTCAGGCAGAAGCCATGGTTCGCTTGGTCTTTAGTGCCGGCGCTGAGGCTCTCGAAGTGGATGTTGCGCTGCGAGAAGGGATTGGTACACGGGTTAAAGCACAATTGCGATTTGTGCAGTTAGGAGCTAGAAGTTATCGGCCTCCGATCACCTCAGGCAGTTAATTGCCTAATAAGGATCACTGCCCGCGGTGCATTTCGTTTTATTCATCACTAATGCGTTTTAGTAATACGCCCACTTCCATATGGTGAGTAAAGGGAAATTGATCAAATAACGCGTTGGCCGTCACTTTGTGGGTTTTGCTTAAGGTGGCAAGGTTATCCACCAGGGTCTGCGGATTACAGGAAATATAAATGATTTCGGGGTAGTCTTGAATCATGGCCAAAGAGTCCTCGTCCAAACCCGCTCGGGGCGGGTCGACCAAAACCGTAGAAAATTGGTAATCGCTTAAATCGATTCCATTTAGACGAGAAAATTGTCGGTTGGTTTTTAATGCCTCGGTAAACTCTTCAGCAGATAGCCTGACGATTTCAACATTCTCAATGTGGTTTGCCGCGATATTATACTGGGCAGCTGCCACAGAAGGTTTGGCAATTTCAGTACCAATAACACGGCGAAATTGACTCGCCATTGGCAGGGAAAAATTGCCCGCGCCACAATACATCTCAAGTAAATCTGTGTTCGATGACTGACATACAGACATGGCCCATTCAATCATTTTGCAATTAATTCGAGCGTTAGGCTGAGTAAAACTGTTTTCTACGTGTTTGAACAGGTAAATGCGATTATTAACAGGCAGTTTTTCTATAATGAAATCATTACCAATAATGATTTTCTGTTTACGGGCGCGGCCAATAATACTCACGTTTGCAAATTGTTTTAGTAAAATTTCACGGGCGTTTTGGGCTTCTTGCTCCCATGCATCATCAAGTTGACGGTGATAAAGCAGGCTAACGACGATTTCGCCGGATAGTCCACTTAGGTAATCTATCTGAAATAACTTTCTTCTCAGGGTGTCTGAGGGTTTAAGTAAATCTAACAGTGCCTTCATCATGTCATTAATGGTGGAACATGCGGGTGGAAAACGATCAACCCGATATTTTTCCTTCGTTTCACTGTTAAACATGATGTGGTAGAGGTCGTCACCGTCGTGCCAGACTCTAAATTCTGCGCGCATACGATAGCCGTGCTCGAGAGATGGAAACACGGTCAGTTCATTTTCACTGAAAGGAGCCAGCAGTTGACTCAAGCGGTGCTTCTTTTCTTCAAGTTGTGCCGTATATGCCAAACTGTGCGTATGCGCTGTCATATCAATCCATCATCAATTTATTGGTCGGGCTGCGCATTGTAGAGCGTTTCGTATATTGTGCAATCATAGAACATAAAACGTATTAAAATTAAACAATCTGTATAGTCTGCCGATAACCTGTGTGAGGTTAGTGAGGACAAAATTATGAATGTGAGCGATATTAAGGCTTTCGTTAGTGAGCAAAAGCCGGTGGTATCCGACAAGCAGGTATCGGAAAACCCAAACAGCGCATTAAAAAAACAGCTTCAACAAGATGGGCTACGTCAAGCGGCTGAATTTCAGCAACAAGTGGCCACGGTCAATGTGAAGAGTACCCAAACCACTGTCGGCTTGAAAGTGTACAGTTCGTCCATGGAACACAATGTTACTGTTGACGGAAAGCAAGGTAAATTCCATAAAGCTGATGATGCCACGGAGGATAAGTCTGCCTCATTGTTTGATTTTGAAGAGGTGGCGCGCAATGTGATGCGTTTTGTCGGTGGTGTTATTCAAGGTGCTGCTGACAGTGGCGCCGATACTAATACCTTGTCATCTTTGTTTTCCCAAGCAAGAGACGGTGTCTCTCGTGGGGTTGCAATGGCAGAACGTGATCTTGGCAATATGATAAATGATGAGATCAGCACAGGTATTAAAAGTAGCGAGGATCTTATTGAGAAGCGTCTTTCCCAAATGGAATCTGAACTGTTAGGTAATCCCGAGTCTGAAGCCGCATTACAACAACTCTTTGAGACGTCGGCAACAAGTGGGCAGCCATCGGATTCTTCTGGATTGTTAATCAGAACGAAAGACGGTGATGAAATCACGCTAAAATTTGAAAGTGTAAAAGCGTTTCAATCACAGCAGCAAAGTCTGCAGGCAAGTACCTCTGAAACAGATGGGGTGAGAAACGAAGCGTCGGCTGTTAACCAGCCCTATGCACATTATGAAAGTCACAGTATGCATTTTTCATTGAAAGGAGAACTCGATGAAGATGAGCTTGGTGCTATCGCTGATTTAGTCGGATCGGTTTCGGATTTAACGGATACATTTTTTGGCGGTGATATTGATAAGGCGTTCGAAAAAGCCTTGGAACTTGGCTATGACGATCAGGAACTGGCAGGATATGCGCTACAGTTAAACCGTGTTCAGCAGCCCGACGTAGTGAAAACCTACGGTGAAATTCAGCACTATAAAGATGGCGCATCAGACACCACTCATGGTGATGAGGCCCGGCCGATTGCCCAGTATTTAGATAAGATGTTGAATGTATTTAACGACGCAACGCAGCAGTTAGCTTCGGGGGATGATTTCAATTCGATAATCAATGGCATAATTAATGAGATGAAAGATGTACAGGTACCAGATTTAATCTCAGCCATAAATCGCTTCCACGGTTTTAATCAGAGATTACTGAATGTGGTGCCTACTGAGCAGCAGTACACCCAACCGGTTGCGCCAGGTAGCGAAGTAGAAAGTACTGAGCCTAAAACCGATGATGCTTAACCCTTTAGTTTAAGCAGATATGTATCAATTCTAATAGGATGTCAGATAAGGGTATAGGGAATGGCATTTCCCCTTGCGTTGAACGCAAGGGGAAATGAATATAAGAACTGACTACTCTGCATCTCCTTTTTCACGAGCGGCCCGGACTTTCAGAGTTCTATCCAAAAATACTTTATCGTTTAATTCTAAAATCGCTGAATCAACGTCTTCGGTTACGACCTCGATGAAGCCATAGCCTTTACGTTTTCCAGTACGGCGATCTTTCATTAAACGAACACTTTGTACATTGATGAAATCCTTAAAGTAATCCTTTACTGCATCTTCGTTTGCTTTGTAAGGAAGGTTCCCTACATATAACGTGGCTGTCTCTTCGGTCGTTTTCGAAGCTGCCTGCTTTGTAACAGGTGTCGATGAAGACGAACTAAGAAAAGAAGCGAGCCACGGTGTAACGATGCCGCTAATTAATAAAGAAACTGCAACGGTAACAGGAAGACTCGCTTCTACACTTGCGGAAGAAAAAACGACGTAACCTGCGATTGCAAAAACCGCGCTAATAATTGCGCATTGAACAAAGCCTACTTTCATAAACCTACCTTAATTATTTTAGTGAAGAGTTGGAGGCTGGTTATAGTTTACTCATTTGTAACAAATTGAACAATGTAAAGGTGAAATAGTAGACTAAAGAAGCAAAAATAATCAGAGATTGTAGGAAAACTAATCGTTCAATACGTTTTTCAATTTAAATAGCTAAAAACCGCAAAAAAGGGGTTGACGTAAAACCTGTGGAGCGTACAATGCGCACCACTTCGACGGGGAACGTCAAACGGACCACTAAGAAGTTGTTATAGCAGATAACGTAAGTAATTGTTATGACAGTTTTCAACAAAACAGCTTAAGAAATTAAATTTCAAAAAGATGTTGACACTGAAAACGAAGCGCGTAGAATGCGCGTCCCGCTTCAGGGTAAACCGCTGAAGCCGCTAACGAAAGTTAGCAAAAATGTTCTTTAACAATTTATAACAAGACAATCTGTGTGGGCACTCGTTAAGAGTGTCAACCGACGATTCATAAAAGTTTT
>NZ_JBAHZB010000034.1:27680-33835 GCF_036697315.1 Alteromonas sp. 14N.309.X.WAT.G.H12 | reverse complement strand
CGCTGATTGAGTTTTCATAGTCACCTAATATTTTTACTGATTGCTAATGACACCGTCGTTGTTCCCCCGATGCATTGTATTGAACAATGTGGATGTCTTGTTTTTCGTACCATGGCGAAAGACAAAGCGCTGCAGGTATCGCCCTAGAGCAAAATAAGACAACGTTGTCAGTTATGGTAATTCATTGTAGAATGTTTGCCTATATAAAACCGACGCTTTTTATAAAAATATAATGAATGATCCTGCTTGTAAGCTTAGCGACAACAATGTCATGCGCACCATCGCCATAGGTGATAATAAGGCGCTGTGTATTGATAACTTTTTAGCAGATCCCGATGCCCTTATTGCTTATGCAAGACAAAGCCAATATGACCCCTACCCCGGTTATCAATTAAAGAAGGGTTACCCTGGCGTACGCGCGCCAGCGCCGCAAAATTATTCCTACAACCTAACGACCTATATCGAACCTATATTAAAGCGTGTATTTAACGTAGGAGCCGGTAGAGATATTCGAAAAAGCATGTGCGCTATGTCGCTGCTTACCATGCAAGAAAAAGATCTTAGCCCGTTGCAGTCTAGCCCGCATTTCGATTCCAGTGAGCCAAATCACTTAGCGGCAATTCTATATCTTAGTGGTGAGGAGCATGGCGGTACGGCCTTTTATCAACATTGTGCCACCGGCATTCAACGCATCACCAAACACAATGTTGATCGCTATTTAGACTGTTACTACGAGGAATTAAACACAGGTCCGCGACTCACCCCAACCTATTGCTTCGACAGTAACACGCAGTTTAGGAAAATTGGCTATATTGAGGGCGTACGTAATCGTCTGGTGGTCTATCCTGGGGGCGTTCTTCACAACCCTTATATAAAAAATACGGATAAAAGTATCAGTACTAGTGCGCAAAACGGGCGTTTAACGGTAAATACATTTTTCGACTTCTAGCCACCATGCTCTGCCGTGAAATGCCATTATCGGCTTTCTTGCGCCCACCCATGTTTGTCATCCTGCTTTTTCTTCTCACCCTACAAGGTGCAAAGATGCAATCCTTTCGTACTCTGACAGGGTGTACTGACTAATGTTGTCATAAAAAAGCCCCCGTTATGGCAACCTATTATCGACGTGACAGACAAAAAAAAGCCCAACTCAGTTGGGCTTTTATTCTTATCAGGCTTGGTATATTACGGGTATTTTAGTACTTGTAGCTTACACCAAACTTCATTGTGCGCTCACCCATGAAGGACCATGCTGGGTAGCCTTCTTTAAGTGCATCTTTCACAGACGTATCCGCATCCGCCACACCATATTGAACATCGTCTTCTTCGAGGATATTCGCCACTTCTAAGGTGAATTTGAAATTGTCATTGTAGTTCCATGCAAAGCTTGCATCCAGCGTACCATAGTCGTCATGCATACGGTTGCCATACCAACCGGTTTCACGAACCATATATTTAGAGCGGTAGTTGTAGGCGGTTCTTGCCGAGAATTCGTCATTCTCCCAATACACAACTAGGTTACCCGTATGCTTGGATGAGTTTGTAAACACTGGGATTTCATCGGTATAACTTTCTTTCGGTGCCTTGGCATCAGCATAAGTGTAGTTAAACATGGTACCAAAGCCATTTTCAAAGGCATGCTGAATTTGAAATTCTGCACCGTAAATATCACCACTACCCGCATTCACATATTGATTCACCGTCCAGCTATCGGCCTCGATATCTGGGCTAACTACACCGATAGACTGGTCCACTTCGGTTTCTGTAGTGATAAAGTTAGAAATATGTTTGGTGAACAAACCGAGGGAAAGTAAGTTTCCTTGGCCATAATAGTATTCAAAGGCCACATCAGCCTGGGTACTTTTTTGCGGCTCAAGACCCGGATTACCAAAGGTGACCTCTTCATTACCTAATACCGTATCATTGTACCCTTCCATGGAAGCCAAGAACATGCTCTCATAATTCGCTCTTGTAATTGCTTGAGACGCAGAGACACGAATAATCACGTTTTCATTTAATTCATATTTCAAATTAAAGCTAGGCAAGAAGTAATCATAGGACGAAGATTCTGTAGTGAGATCATATCCCCATCCCTCGTTGTTGGAGACATCGTCACTGGTGATCTCTGTGCCATCCAGACTATATCCTTTTGCAGAGGCATTGGTGCGAATATATCTTAGCCCTATGTCACCGCTAAAATTATCACCTTCAATTAGCAACATACCGTAAGCAGAATAATTATCTTCTTCGATAAGGCCATAGTTTGTCCGGTCTTCTGTCCATCCATCAACATTGTCGAGGGTATTAGATATCATGGCTGAAATATTAGGGCGAGGGAAAGACCAACCATTTTCCCCCATCTCCATGGTACCGCTGTACAAATCGGCGGTATCAACATAGACGACATCATCATCATCCACCCAATTAGCGATATATTTTTTCTGTTCTAATTCATGGCTGGTCGCCCGCACACCGGCTTTAAAAGACGAGAATATGCCGCGATCTATAAAGTATTCCAAATCCACCTGAGCATAGGTTTCTTCATCGGTATTAGGCCCTTTCGTGGTCGCCCAAGAACCCGCTGCGGTGGTTTGAGTGGGCAAATCAGACAGAGATACGCTTTGATCTGAGGTTGGGTTAATGGATATTTTGTGCCCTGTGGCATCAATGGTTCCCGTCCAAGTCGGTAAATTCGCGCCTTCTGTGGATGAAGAATAGGAATAATTGGTGGTTAGATCCGTACCGCCATCGGCCTGGGTGTTCCCAGCCACGGCGGTTAATTGATAATTGTCACCGGTATATTTTATATCCAAAGTAATACTATCGGAGCTCATTGAAGCGGCACGCGCCCAGGTTTGAACAAAGGCGTCAGAGGCATTGTCCTCTGTGGTCTCACTGGCAATACATACGCCATCTGGGTTGTAGTCAGAGGTGACATCATTGCGAAGGGTACAGCTATCATCTTGGAAAATATACTGACTGGTGTTCGAGTTATCGGCATCCAGTTTCATGCTCAACCAATGAAAACCAATTTCCAGCGCATCGGTAGGACGATACTGGGCGGTTAAATCAAAGGCTGTACGTTCTCTTTCCTGGACAAAGGTGGTGGGCGAAACGTCACTGGACCAACGACTATCTGATTCAGTACCCCGACGAATATAATCACCATCGGTAAATGCCCCGGCCAAAAGCACACCAAAGTTGTTGCTGTCATTTTTCCAACTGTATAATCCTGAATATTCCTGACCGTCGTCACTGACGGTACCAATGGAATATTTGGAACCCACATATAGGGTATTGGCATCCAGTGCTAACGGCTTTCTTGTATTAACAATCACCGTACCACCAATACCACCTTCCGGAAGGTCGGCGCGGGATGTTTTATACACTTCCATACCACTAATCAATTCAGAAGGCAGCATGGAATAATTAAATGAACGATCCACAGATACCTGATCATACCAACCCGTTGATGCCACAGATTGACCATTCAAGGTGGTGTATGTCATTTGGGGATCGGTACCGCGAATAGACACGGAGGAACCTTGACCAAAAGCACGATCAACACTGACACCAGGAATACGCCCCAAAGACTCACCCACATCAGAATCGGGTAATTTACCCAAATCTTCTGCTGAAATGGCATCAAGTATACCCACCGATGAACGTTTTGTTTCTACCGCTTTTTCTAATGCGCCACGCACACCTGTTACCTGAATGACTTCTGCATCGTCGCCTAGAGCTTCATTTTCTTGGCTATATGCAAAAGAAGAGGTTCCTGACAAGCCAGCGAGAACCGCGATGACAGTGGGAGACAACGCAAATTGCCTATGTTCGTTTGAGTGATTTTTTAGCCATGAACTCATATTAACTTCTCTTTTGAATTTTCTACTGAAGTAGTGGTATTAATCGAATTCCACCTCGACACTTATTGGCAAGCCGCTGGCAACGTTGTCATTTCTGATACAAAAAATGCTGTTGTAACGCGAAAAATATTATTGTTTTTTTTGGCCTGCTGATATCTAAATTATTATCATGGGACAACGTTGTCAATCCACGTTTAACATTTATTTAATTATTTTGTGTTTTACTATTAATTTTGGCGCTGTTTTTTTCGGCAAAAAGACGGGCTATCTACTTAAAAACAAAGGGTTATCTGCACAACACATCTAGCTCAAAAAAAGTGCAGATTCACTGCCCTGCCAACAATCTTGTAACCTAGAATAAATCGGAAAAAGGTTACAATTGGGGGGACGTCGTCGAGTCACGCACCAAAAGCTCAGGACAAAAAACCTGATTTTCCTGTGGCGTTGCCTCTGTGGATTTGATTTCTTTGATGAGCATTTTCGTGGCTAATTTTGCTATATCCACATTATGCTGCTTCGCCGTCGTTAAATAAGGCCATGTTTGCCGGGAATAGGGACTGTCTTCAAACCCCGCTATGCTCAATTTACGGGGCACTTCTATACCGGCTGCTCGAGCGGCAAACAAGGTTCCTGCGGCGATTTCATCATTACAGGCAAAAATTCCAGTAGCCAGGGATGTACCTCGCTCTATTAATTGATTTATACGTGACACCCCCGAATCAAAACTGAAACTGCCGGGCAAAATATTTTCGTTTTTAACCTCGATCCCCGCATCTTCCAGCGCTTTTTTAAAGCCGTTCAAGCGTTCAGTATTACTTTTGTGTTGCGCATCACCACACAAAAACACCAGCTCTTTATGGCCAAGCTCAATGAAATGACGGGTAATAGCATACGCCGCTTGTCTATCATCAATTAGCACAAAGGGACCAAATTCGTCCGGTGGCGCCGAACCAGACACAATGCGCACAAACTTTATCTGCTTTTGCGCTAACTTTTTAATCAGTGTCATGTTGTCAGATACCGGAGGGGTGAGAATAAGCCCCCCAACCCGTGAACGTGTCACCATTTCCATGATTTCATCTTCCAGCGTGTCAGTTGTACTTTCACAAGGATGAATCAGCAATTCGTAACCCGATGCCTGACATTCTTTAAAAATGCCTTTTTGCATATCAATGACATAATTACTGTTTGGATTATCATAGAGGAAGCCAATGGATGATGTACTGCCTCGCAAGCCCCGTGCGCTTAGGTTGGGTTTGTAATTTAATTCTTTAATGGCCTGGCGGACTTTAACTTGCAACACTTCGCTAACGCTACTTTCATTATTGATTACCCGGCTTACGGTTTTAAATGACACGCCCGCTAATTTAGCCACATCCTTGATGGTTGCATTCATAGACATTGATTACACAGCATATAAGATTTAACGAAATATTTACCTTAGTCTACGAGAAACCAAGGGCTTTGGCGAACAGTTCACTCAAATCGCTGGACAAAGTATGCTAAAAAGAGGCGGTTATAGGGCAAGATGAATACGGCATTGTTAACGACGATGACAGATGAACGCCGTTGCAATAAACGCATCAGCAGCACCTAAGGCGGCTGATGCATTGTTTTTTAAATACCTCACCAAGGTGCTGGCTAAATACGCCATACACCTGTTAATAAGGGAGGTAAACCTGACGACAGGCTTTACAAAGAGTTCTTTTTAACAAACTCGATGATTTCACTAATATAACCAAAAGCTATCCCCACCACGGTATCGGCCGCACCATAGTACACGGCAATTTTGTCGTCATCAGAGTGCAAAGATGCACACGGGAAAATCACGTTAGGAACGTCCCCGTTCTGCTCATAGGAGGTGGCAGGTGCTAAAAGGTAGGGCTGAGTTCGATATAGCACTTTGTCTGGCTGCTCTAAATCCAGCAAGGCTGCGCCCATTGAATATCGCATGCCGCTACAGGTTTTAATCACGCCATGGTAGAACATCAACCAACCTTCATCCGTTTTCACCGGTACACCGCCGGCACCGACTTTCAGACATTGCCAAGCGCTATCTTCAAAGGGGCTCGCCTTCATAACACAACGGTGTTCTCCCCAATACTTCATATCCGGGCTGTAACTGAGGTAAATGTCACCAAAAGGCGTGTGTCCATTATCACTTGGACGGCTGAGCATGCAGTACTTACCGTTTATTTTTTCCGGAAATAGCACGCCGTTTCGATTAAAGGGTAAAAACGCATTTTCACACTGGTGAAAGGTTTTAAAATCAAAGGTATAAGCCATGCC
>NZ_JBAHZB010000034.1:0-27670 GCF_036697315.1 Alteromonas sp. 14N.309.X.WAT.G.H12 | reverse complement strand
ATGCCAATGGTGGGACCATGATAGCCATTACACCATGTGATCCAGTATCGGTCTTCGATAAAGGCCACGCGGGGATCATATTTATAATCCGATTCGATCATGGTGGTATTTCCTGCCTCCATGACAATGGGCTCATGCTCAATATCCCAGTTGATCCCATCTTTACTAAAACCCGCAAAAATGTTCATTTGCACGGCGCGATTATCACAACGGAAAACACCGGCAAAACCATCACCAAAGGGCACAACCGCACTATTAAAAATACTGTTTGAGCTGGGTATGGCATAGCGATCGATAATGGGATTGTTAGAATATCGCCACATCACATCGTCGCAATCAGCTGGCCGGTCTTCCCATGGGATCACACTACTCTTAGACATTAAAAATTCTCCAGTCTATTTTTCTAAACGATTGTTAAAGGGCACATACTTGGCGACTAATAGCGAAGGAACCGTAGCAATCAGTACCCAGATAAAAAACTTTTGATAACCCAACCAATCACTGAGTACACCACTAAGCATTGACGGCAGCATAAACCCTAAATTCATGATCCCCGTAGCAAAGGCATAATGTGCGGTACGATATTTACCGGGCGCAATTTGCTGCATCATAAATAGGATAAGAGCAACAAAACCAAATCCGTAGCCAAAGTATTCAAAGACAACAGCTAAGGAAATGATCCAGAGCTGGTCAGGCTGAAAGGTTGCCAAAAGGGTATAAACGGCAAAAGGAATGTTGAACACCAAAGCCAAACGAAAAAGACTCTTTTTCAAACCATGCGATGATATGTAGTAGCCACCAAGTAAAGAGCCAATAACAAAGGCGGCGGCGCCGAAAGTACCGTAGATCACACCAATTTCAGATGTATCTAAGCCTAAGCCGCCTTGTTCCGTGCTCGCTTTAAAAAACAGCGGCGCTATTTTTATGGCAAACCCTTCGGCAAAGCGATAGAGCATGATAAATATCACATACCAAAGCACAAACTTTTTACTAAAGAAGGTTTTGATGACATCCCGCAAAATCGTTAGGCCCTGTTTCAGTGACTGAACGTTCTGATTAGTTTGCCCTTTAGGTAGAAACTTTATGTGGTAAATCCCCATGAACAGCATACAAGCGCCGTAGGCAGACATAACGATTGACCAGGCGGAAATCACACCAATGGATTTCTCTAGCTCGCCGGCCACATACACAAACGCCCCGCCGGACACGATTTTGGCAATGTTGTATGCCGCACCTTGCCAGCCAATGTATTTGGCCTGCTCCTCCGAAGAAAGCACATTGATATACACGCCATCCGCGGCTATATCGTGGGTGGCACCACTTATGGCAATAAGCCCTAAAAGGGCAATGGAATACTGAAAGAAGTTATCGAGGGGCAGTGTTAACGCTACTAATACGAAGGTGACGCCAGAAAAGAGTTGGGTGGCAACCACAAAGTGCTTTTGTGATCGAAACATCTCTAAAACGGGGCTCCATAATGGCTTTAACGTCCAAGGCAGCATAATTAGACTTGTCCATAAGGCTATCTGGGTATCACTTACGCCAAGGTTTTTGTACATCAGTGCCGAGGCCTGTGCTATCACTACAAAAGGCAGCCCCATGGCAAAATACATACTGGGGATCCAGCTTCCTGGGTGAATCTTCCCACTCGCGTTCATGTTGTTATTATTCAATTTGTTTACTCATAGTTGATATCGCCAATAACGCTCCGTACAACATTATCCTTTTAACACCCTAAAAAGACTTCACGGATGAACATCCCAGAGACCGAGAAATAGGCTTTCACATAAAAAATGTAATCGATAACATTTTTCCCCAGAGTAGTGGTTAATTCCTGCTGCTGTCAACTGAGTTTCCTCTTCAAAACAAAAATAACTCAACTAATCATTGAAAAATAAAAGTTTTTATAAGCCCTATTGAGGCCATGCAAGTCTCATTTTTATACAGTGTAAAAAAAGAAACACTGCTATATCGAGATAGCCATACATTAGACCATGGATTTTATGTGCTCTGCCCACCCTGCGAGCCCCCTATTACTGCATCCCTTCAGTTTTTAAAAGCTATCAGATGATAATCGTAAACAGCTAATATAAAAGAATTTTTTATAGTTTATTATCGCCAATGACTAAATACTATCTATGAATGTTTTGCCTTGTCGTCCATTCCCTGTTTAGGTAAGCAAATACTGCTTAAGCCCTTAAAACGCCGTTAATATACAAACAGGTACGGTAAAATCACCTTGATTTACTGATATAGACAAGAAAAATGAAATCGATTACATTGAAAGTAAGAATAAAGCCTATAGAAAAATTACGACGCATTCCTTTTACCTAATATGGCGGTCTTCAATCAATGACGAAGCCATGTCAGTTGGCTTGCATCAGTACAGATTAATTTAAAGCGGTTAAAAGCACGACGTACTGCTATTTTAGAATAACTAGGAAACAAAACCTTGATGACAAGCCACCACATCCCCTCCGTTGCAGCACCGAAAATCAGTATCCAGCTTTGGTCTGTCAATGATGCATTACAACGTGATTTTACAGCAACACTAACCCAACTTGCGCAAATGGGTTTTGATGGCGTGGAATTGGCTGGCCGGTTCGGCCCGTTTACTGAAGATCCCAAGGCGTTGAAAGACTGCCTAAATGCATTAGGCTTAGCAGTGAGCGGAGCCCATGTGGCAATCGAAACCCTTGATGAGGATAATCGTGAAAAGACGGTATCTTTTTATCAACAACTCGGTACCGATTTACTCATTATTCCTTGGGACGAACGGGCCTGGCACCCTGAGCAAGTTGATGATTTTATTGCCCAATTAAATGAATTGTCAGCAGCACTGGCGGGATATCACATGCGCCTTGGCTTTCATAATCATGATCAAGAATTCGGGGCATATCAAAACACAACCTATTGGGATCATATCGCCAATCATACCCATCAGGCCATCGCCCTGCAGCTAGATGCAGGATGGGTAACTTATGCCGGTCATAACCCAGTGCGCTACGTAAATCGATATGCTGAAAGGCTACCTAGCATACACTTTAAGGCGTGCGCCCTTGATAGTGCTAGCGATGATATTCCTCTCATCGGACAGGATTCCGTCGACTGGCCTACCCTCATCGATACCACCCTTGCCTTACCCAAAACTCCCTGGATAGTGCTGGAACAAGAAAGTTATCCTTGCGATCTGTCACCTATGCAAGCGGTGGCCGAATCCAAAAAAGGGCTAGATAAACTCATAGCTCAGGCGCTAGCGTAAGGGCCATATCATCACGCCTTTTACAGGGGAGCCAGGGTTAATGGTTGATAATGCCCGAGAACGGGGCTGATTGGGTGGGAGCCATTCGTTGGCAACCCACTGTGTCGCGGGGCCAGTATAAGTGGTTATTCGTCTTACCGGAATATTGTCCATATGAAACATAGGGCACATAGCCTGATTTAGCGCGGCGAGTCTTAGCCCGCGATTATCTGGCCTTTGCCAACATGCAAGCAGGATCGGTCCTACTTCCCCGTAATAACAAGACTACCTTGACGTTACAACAAGGAAGTCACAATTAGACTTCTTTCATCATGGCTCGTTAGCTTAGGTTACCGTTAATTTTCGGCTTTAGTTAGGTTTTTTATAAATTGTCAAAAATGCCTCAATGGCACGGGTTACCACATCATCAATGCAGGCTTTTTCCACATTCTCTATACAGCCAAATTGATAGAGCTCGTGAAGTTCTGCGTTTAACAGCGCTTTAAATTGCTTGGCCGCAAGATTGGTATCGCATGACACAAACCTACCTGCTGATATTTCATGCTCCAAAAACTCAGCGATTAATTGAATAACCAATCCAGGACCATTTTCATAAAAAAGCCGTCCAATATCGGAACGTTGGATTTCCGCCAAGACCATGCGTCTAGCAGCAATAACGCTAGAGTCTAAAGTCATTTTTAAAAACTCGCTACCAAACTGAGTTAGTCGAGAAGAAATAGGCAGTTCATCATCTTGCTTCAATAGCTGAAAAACAGGTTCGAAATCGGTTTCTACCGTATCTTTAACAACCGCAAAAAAAATCTCGTCTTTCGATTTGAAATAGTTATATAAGGTGGCCTTTGAGCCGCCGAATTCTTTGGCGATCATATCCATTGAAGCCACTTCAAAACCGTACTCTCGAAAAACGTATTTCGCCGCTTCAACAATCGCGTCACGTCGCGCTTGTGTTTTCACTCTCATCTTTAATACTCGTCTATATACCTTATGAAACTTGACTTGATAAGTATAACCAATTATAAATGAACCGTACAGTTTAGTTATGTGAATAAGAGGTTTATTTTGTTTAATCAATGTAAGCTGAAATTCTTGCCGGATTCACGCATATCATTAGTGGCGATTTCACTGATAGGTTTGGTGGTATTAAATGGGTGTGCAACGCCCCATAGTCAGGAATTATCAGTACCCAAAAACATTCAGGAATATCAGTATCAGCAAGCACTCGCCGATATTCATGCGATGGACTGGCCGAGCCAGCAATGGTGGGTAAAGTTAGACGACCCCCAACTAACCAATCTCATTGAAGAAGGTTTGTCTGATGCCCCAGGTATCGCCGCAGCCCAAGCTCGCTTGCAAAAAACCCTTGGCGTGACTCACCAAATGCGGGCAACCGAAGCCGTACAAGTCAGTGCTGAAGCGGCGGTTTATGAAGCCAAAGCGAGTTATAGCTATACCTCCTACGTGCCGGAATCAGCGTACAACTGGAATGACTATGCCACGGTGGGGTTAAACTTCTCATATGATCTCGATTTTTGGGGCAAAAACAAAAAACGGGTAGAAGCCGCGGTTAGCGAGACGGCGGCAAAAGAAGCGGAGCTGGCATCAGCTCGTCTACAAATATCCACCTCCATTGCCAAAGCTTATGCGGAACTGACCCGGCTTTATTACAACCTCGACACAGCACAAGAGGTTGTTAATATGCGCAGTAAAACCACCGAATTGCTTTCTAAACGATTTGATAACGGGCTAGAAAACAAAGGCGCGGTCAATCAGGCCCAGTCTCTGCAATCCAGTGCTGACGCCGAATTGCTTGCCATAAAAGAATCAATCGCACTGCAAAAAAATGTCATCGCGGCGCTAACCGGTGCAGGCCCAGACAGAGGCCTAGAGATTACTAGACCTGTGGTGGCACTCACTCAACCATTAGGGCTTCCCGATAACATAGGTGTGGGGCTTATCGGCCATCGGCCTGACATTACGGCCGCACGCTGGCAGGTTGAAGCCGCGGCGAAGCAAATTGGCGTGGCCAAAGACAACTTTTACCCCGATGTGAGTATCAGTGCCTTTCTCGGTTATCAATCATTTGGCATCGACAACTTGGTGAGCGCTGATACCTCTGCCGGCAATATCGGTCCTGCCATTTATCTGCCCATCTTTAATGGTGGCCAGCTACAGGGGCAATTAACCGTCGCCGAAGCCCAATACGAATTAGCGGTGAGCAATTACAATCAAAGTGTCACCAATGCGTTGAAAGAAGTGGCCGATGTGGTCACCAGCGACCAGCGTTTGCAGCAACGTATCGATGAAACCAAACGCGCGCTAGCCCATGCCCAGCAAGCTCATACTATAGCAACCAACCGCTATAAAGGCGGCTTAGCGACCTACTTAGATGTGTTAACCGCTGAAAATGCGGTGCTTAGCAATCAACGAGCGTTAGTCAATTTACAGTCTCGCTCACTGGCGTTACATGTCCAACTTATCCATGCCCTTGGTGGCGGTTTTGCAGCACAGTCAAGTGCAAATAAAGGTTTATCATGAGTACTCAATCCCAATCAACTGAACACTACGATCAACAACAAGCCTCCAATTCTCGCAAAAAAGGGTTTATCCGTTTAGGTATGGCAATCATTTTGGCCGCACTCGGTTACGGCGCCTATTGGTATTTCGTCGGCTCTCATTATATTTCCACGGAAAACGCTTATGTCAATGCCTCTAGCGCCGTGGTCACGCCAGCAGTCAGTGGTATCGTTACCCAAGCCGATATCTACGATACCCAAAAAGTAAAAAAGGGTGATGTGCTGGTGCGCTTAGATGACACCGATGCCAAAATTGCCGTACAACAAGCCGAAGCGAATCTTGCCTTGGCCAAGATCCGTGTTCAAAGTTATATGGCCAATGACGAAGGTTTCAGTGCCATGATCAGTGCCCGCATTGCCGATGAAAACAGGGCAAAAGCAGAGTTAGCCTCTGCAACCGCCAGTTTTGAACGCGCCAAAATCGATCTTAAACGCCGGGAAAATCTGGTGGAATCGGGTTCTGTTTCGGGCCAAGAAGTCACCGATGCACGCTCGGCTTTTGAACAGGCCGAGGCCAACCTGAACGCGGCAAAAGCCGCTGCCGCGCAGGCCAAAGCGAATCATCTTTCCACCATTGGTCAGAAAAAAGCGAATGAAGCCAACATTCTGAATACCGATGTGGAGCACAACCCACAAGTTCTTGCCGCTAAAGCTGCGCTGGAACAAGCCAAAATCAATTTACAACGTACGGTAATACGCGCTCCGATTTCGGGCGTCATTGCTAAAAGTGATATTGAGATAGGCCGCCATATTCAGGCCGGTGCCAACCTCATGACCATCGTTCCATTGGACAAAGTCTATGTGAATGCCAATTTTAAAGAGGTGGAGTTAACCGACGTGAAAGTGGGCCAACCCGTGACCCTTACTTCGGATTTATACGGCGATGAAGTGGTCTATCACGGTGTGGTTTCAGGGATTTCCCCCGGCACAGGTTCTGCCTTTTCTCTTATCCCGGCACAAAATGCCACTGGCAACTGGATCAAAGTGGTACAGCGTTTACCGGTAAGAGTAGAGATTGCGCCTAATGAACTTATTGATCACCCATTACAAGTGGGCTTATCAATGAAAGCGACCATCGATACTGATGCAGATATCGATACACAGAAAATTGCCCTGTATCGCCAGCAAAGCCAGCAACGTACCCACGAAGGTTAATAGGACTTTCAATGAATTCGTCTACGGAAAAAATCCAGCCCCTTACCGGCTTTGCCCTATTTATTGGCGCCTGTTGTTTGGCGATGGCTAACTTTCTTGCCATCCTAGATACCACCATTGCCAACGTGTCTATCGCCAATATAGCCGGTAGTTTAGGGGTATCCACCAGTCAAGGTACCTATGTTATTACCTCTTACGCGGTGGCTGAAGCGATTTCAGTGCCGCTGACCGGCTGGTTGTCCCGTCGCTTTGGCTCCATCCGCGTATTTGTGACTTGTTTGACCCTTTTTGGGGTGCTCTCAGTACTGTGCGGAATGGCCACGAGTATGGGGATGTTGGTGGTCTTTCGCGTGTTACTTGGACTTTCTGGTGGACCGCTAATGCCGCTGTCTCAAACATTGATGATCCGCATTTTTCCGAAAGAGAAAAGCCATGCGGCCATCGGCATCTGGAGTATGACCACCTTAATTGCCCCCATCATGGGCCCCATATTAGGCGGCTACTTGTGTGATGAATACAGCTGGCATTACATTTTTATAGCCAAAGCCCCTTTCGCTATTGTGGCGGCCTTTTTCTGCTGGCGTTTACTCAAACACTTCGAAACACCGTTAGTAAAAAGTGCCATCGACAAAGTGGGCTTGGCCTTGCTTGTAGTCTGGGTTGCAGCACTACAATTAATGCTTGATGAAGGCAAAGATTTGGATTGGTTTGAATCAACACACATTCAAATTTTAGCCATTGTCGCGGTAATCGGTTTTGTTGCCTTTTTAATCTGGGAACTCACCGAGCGAAATCCTGTGGTGGATTTGCGGGTGTTCCGACACCGCGGATACAGTGTCAGTATGATTACCTTATCACTGGCCTTTGGCGCGTTTTTCTCAATATCGATTATCACCCCTTTGTGGTTACAAGGATATATGGGTTATACCGCAACGATTTCAGGGCTCACCACTGCCCATATAGGTATGTTCGCGGTATTTCTTGCCCCCATTGTTGCGAATATTGCTAGCAAGCGGGATCCTAGGCCACTGGTATTTTTCGGTATTATCTGGCTCGGACTATGGACGCTATATCGAAGTTTCGCCTCATTAGACATGACCTATGATCAAGTGAGTTGGCCGCTGCTGGTTCAAGGTATCGGAATGCCCTTCTTTTTTGTGCCACTGACGGCTATCGCCCTAAGCTGTGTGGATGAAGATGAAATGGAATCTGCTGCCGGTCTAATGAACTTTATTCGTACATTATCCGGTGCTATCGCCACGTCGGTGATGACCACCTACTGGACTAACGAAACTCGCCATGTTCACGCAGAACTGGTGGGCGTAACCCACCAGTCAGACACCCTAACCCAAGCCATGCAAGCCAATGGTGAGGTGGGCGAGCAAACTCGAGCGCTATTTGATGCCCTGTTACAAACTCAAAGTGGCATGATTGCCACAAATCAAACTTTTATGATGTTAGCGTCGGTATTTCTTGTGGCAGGAAGTCTGATTTGGTTAGCACCGAAAGTGAAAAAGGCCTCGAAGGAAGCCTAGTCGTTAACGGTAAAAAACAGCGAAGCAATACCCTATATATCGTTGAATATATAGGGTATTTTTATTTAAGTTTAAAAGTTATATGTCATGCGCAATCCTACTTGGCGCCCAACGACCGGTTGAATATCTAGGTTAAAAGTACCTGGGCCGATGCCGTTTTCGTTGTACGGATCCGGTAACACAGAAACCAGCGACGGCGTATCATCATCAGTTAAATTCGTTACGTAGGCTTCTACATCCCAATTATCAGCGCGTAGCCCAGTACGTAAGTTGGCGCGAATATAACTGGGGATCCAGGAAATATTAAGTTCGTCGATATATTGTTTCGAGCGATAGGTGGCGTCTGTGCGAACAAACCAATCAAGACCATTCCCCATGGGGTATTCATAGGATAACGCCACATTGGCGGTATCGGCAGATTGCCCAGCCTGTTGATTGCCTGATACCTGGACACAGTCCACCCCTCTAAGCGTTCCCGTTGCCTCAACGCCATAGATGTAGTTAATAAACACGGAACAGTAGTCATCGTATTCGATGTCGATATGAGAATACCCCATCGTGGCATTTAGGTTATCAGTAATGGAATATTTAATATTTAACTCGGTTCCCCACCCGCTTAAATCACCGGCATTCACATTTTCATCAAGGACATAATCCGTTGGGAATGAATAATCAGTATCACCACCATTGACAGCGTATTCATCGGCGTAATCATAACTAAAATTAATTAGCGCATCGGTCCAATCAATATAATACAGCGAGGCGTTATAGATTAAATCGCCACCTAACATGTAACCTTTAAATCCGACTTCATAGTTCCAAATCACCTCTTCATCATAATCAACGAAGGCGTTAAGGTTGTCGGTGTTGGTGGTGTCACCCGCTCGCGCATCAACCAGCGCGGCAGTTTCCTGGAAAGTAGGATTGATATTATCTAAATTAGAGCCGCCGGGGTTAGTGCCTTTGGCAATCTGGAAATAGGCATTGGTTTGTGGGGAAATCTTCCAGTTAGCGGCAAACCGCGGTAAGAATGAGGGCGTTTTCTTGGTTCGTGATGCCCCACTACTGGCACTGGATGATTCCACCTCATCTTGCTGATAGCGCCCCTCAAAGGACAAGGACAAATTATCGATACCCTCATAAAAAAGGGCGAAGAACACACCCGTGTTAGTGGTTTTATCCGTGCTATCGCCATTTAAGGTGCCTGCATTATAATTGGAATAGGTGGCGTCATCATAATCATAAATATATTGTGACAAGCCCACATGCCAGGACGTTACATCCCCTTCATAAGCCAGTAATGCTTCCCCATAATATTCTTTAAGATTAGAGACAATAGCCCAATGTTCCACATCCGATTCATCTTCAGCGATATCTGAATTATCTTTGTCGTACCAGTATATTTGATCTTCTTTAGCATAGAAGGATTTTAGATTAACCGAATAATCGTTCGCCAAATCCCAATCAACGGCCAGTGAAATACGATCCCTATCATTACGCGTACCCGGATCATCCACATTATTATCGTAATTATCACTAAAGTGGTTGCGAGGATAAATATTTGAGGCGTCGCGATACTCGGTCCAATCCAGCTCCCCCACATAAGCTTTGGCCGTCAGTGAGGTGGGATCATCCGTCAAATATTGCAGCTTGTCAGATTCCCAATCTATGAAATAACTGGGGTTAGGCTCATCATCAATATCGTTGCCAGCATAACGCAATTCCACCGACACAGTGTCTGTGGGATACCAGGCCAGTTTTGCTGTATAAAATTTAGAACTGTAGGCCCCTAAACGTACGCCATCACTGGATACCCATTCATCAGGGGCATCGTAACTATCCTGTGTATAATTTAGGAAATAGCCAAGCTTGTCATTAATGGGGCCTGACATCGTAACCCCTGCTCGCCAAAGACCATCACTACCTACTTCACCTAATATAGAGCTTTCAAAGTCATCTGTCGGATCTTTGGTGGAATAGTTCACCGCGCCGGCAAAGGTAGAACGACCAAATACGGCACTTTGCGGGCCGCGATATATTTCCACCGCATCCACATCATACAAACTAGCAATACCCTGACTACCGGACATGGGCATGCCGTCGAAAAAGGACGTTACACCTTCAACACCACGAATACTAAAATCAGCTATACCCCGCGATCCGTCTTCGTCAAACTCAATACCTGGCGAGGTTTGAAACATATCACCCGGTTCACTGATCCCTTGCTCGTGCAGGGCATCATCGGTGAAGACATTAATGGCAACGGGCACATCATTAATGGATTCCGTACGTTTTCGCGCACTCACTTCAATAATTTCCATGGGCTTGGTATCGGTAGCGGTATCTTCTGCTGCCACTGTCGATTCATCAACTTGTGCATGTGCAGTAAAACTCGTTGCAAGTAATATTGCGGAGCATGAAGTAAGTACACCTGACATCTGCTGTGGTTTTTTATGGTATCTCGTCATTTTACTAGCTCTCTATTGCTTCTTTTACTTTGACGTGTTCATGCAACAACTCACGCAGGGCTCGCTAAATTAGCAATAACAGAGGCGACATGATTGCACTAACACATGAATTCGATGACGTGCTGGGGCTCTATCCGTTCACGGCATCAAAATTAATAGCTCAAAACATTTTATTAACAAATATTTAATATTAAGCTACTTTGCTCATGAATCATGAAGCAAGAATTTCCGTAAAATCGATTCACCATGTGAAACTGAGCTTTTCCATTGGTATCAAAACAAGGGCTAGGGCGAGATTAGTTATTTAGTTTAAAAGACGAATGACATATATGGAGGTTTAAGAGCAAGCTGACAATTTCTTTACGATATTGTTACAAAATCGTTACCATACTGTTTCGTGATGTGAAATTGGTG
This sequence comes from Alteromonas sp. 14N.309.X.WAT.G.H12, assembly GCF_036697315.1. Classification (NCBI taxonomy): domain Bacteria; kingdom Pseudomonadati; phylum Pseudomonadota; class Gammaproteobacteria; order Alteromonadales; family Alteromonadaceae; genus Alteromonas; species Alteromonas sp. 14N.309.X.WAT.G.H12. Next base: position 16,263 of record NZ_JBAHZB010000034.1, on the reverse strand, counting down.
TGTTTTTATTAGCCTTTTTTAACGGCAGAATGATCTTAACTCCAGCGTAACAGGCGAGATAAGATCGATGATAACTTCTAATAATCTACCCGCATCTTCATCAGGACGGGATGTCACAAAGCCCCTTCCAGTAAGTTATAAGCAACTCACAATCATTTACATGGTATTGCTCATTGTGCCATGGGTGCTGTCTTTCGAAGACGGTTTAGCGATTCGAGGACTATTCCAAGAGTCAGTTGTTTTCCTCACCATTGTCGGCATGACAATGATGTACTTACAATTTCTATTTAGTACCCGGCACCCTGCTATCAGCAATACCTTAGGTATTGACCAAGGCATGCGACTTCACCGAAAAATGGGGGAATGGTTAGGACTATTATTTTTCTTGCACCCCCTTTTAATTCTAGCGCCAAGATTTTGGTTAGCGCCACAATTAGCCTGGGGAGATCTATGGTCCGCTTTTAGTGCTGATGAATCCTTAACCGGTTTGATTGCTTGGTTTGGCCTCATCATCTGGGTGTTGATGTCCATGTTTAAAGAGAAGGTTGGCTTAAGTTATGAGGCTTGGCGCTATGGTCATAGCATTGGCTTTGTTGCCATTATTATTTTAGCCACCCATCATGCTGTTACGGTTGGCCGACATGGCCGTTATGACCCCTGGTTTGATGTGTTATGGATCAGTTTGTGTTGTTTGGCTGTAGGCGGGGTCATTTACAATTATACCGTGCGTCCTATGCGCACTAAACGCCAACCCTTTAAAGTTGTCGATTGCCACAAAGCCGGCACTGATGATTGGTGTCTGACAATAGAAAAAGACGGTGATTTCGATTTTCGTTTCGATGCCGGGCAATTCGTATGGCTGTCTTCTGCCGACAACGCATTTAACCGTAGAGAACATCCATTTTCCATTGCTTCAGCCCCCAGTCGCTTGCCTCAAATGTCTTTTATCATCAGGGCGCTGGGTGACTATACACGTAACCTGGATCAGCTCAAACCCGGCATGCCTGTTCATATTGAAGGGCCCCATGGGGCATTTACGCTAAATAACAGGGTCAATGAAGGCATTGCACTTATTGCAGGCGGAGCCGGTATTGGCCCCATACTCGGGATCCTTCGCTCACTACGAGAGCAAGGGGATAAGCGCCCCATCCGTCTCATTTATGGGAACCGAAATTTCCAGCAATGTGTCTTTCAGGAGGAAATTGAAGCCTGTTGCAACGATCTCGATTTTAAGCAAATCCTTGTATTGGAAAACCCACCCTCTGCTGACAAATATGCTGGAACCGTCTATAGCGGCTTTATCAATCCTAGCATTCTCACTGAACACGTTTGCAGCCCAGAGCAGACGAATTGGGACTACTACATCTGTGGTCCCAAAATCATGGTACACGCTGTGGAAGATCAGCTTAAGTCACTGAATGTCGCCAATAATCGCATTATTTTCGAAGCATTGTCGTTCTAAATAAAAAGGAGATTAACCAATGAGTCAATCTGATACCCCCAATAACGTATCGCGACGAGATTTTATGCGTCTAAGTGCGCTGACTACTGCCGCAATTGCAGCACCGATGCTGATCAATACAGCCGCGCGCGATATGAGCAAAACACCCGATGCCGAAACACAAACCGATTTATTAATTATCGGCAGTGGCTTTGCCGGCACTTTTGCCGCCTTAGAAGCAAGAAAACAAGGTTTAACGGTCACCATGTTGGATAAGGGCACCGTGGGCTGGTCAGGCATGTCCCCTTGGGCATCCGACAGTCGCCCCTTCGATCCTACCATTTACGACAGAGACGAGTGGCACCGTAATCTGGCCATCAATACAGAATACCTGTATGACCGCAACTGGATCGATATCTTTATGGATGAGTCCTTGGATCTGTTCTATACGCTAATGAAAATGGGCGCTAACGAAACTCGCCCTTTTGAGCGAGGCTCCACCGTATTTCGTAAGGCCCTCGAAGAAAAAGGGGTCAACATTATTGAACGAGTCATGGCCACAGATCTTATTAAGGACGTCAATGGTGCGGTATGTGGTGCCGTTGGATTTACCTATGATGACTCGTCCCAGGATATGAGTTCTGTCACCATTTACTCCAAAGCCGTGATCTTATGTACCGGCGCTGGCAGTTACAAAAGCCCTGGATTTCCTATCTGGGGGCAAACCTTTGATGGCGATGGGATGGCCTATCGCGCCGGTGCTTACATTACAGGCAAAGAGTTTAATGATACCCACCCGACCTTTGGCAATTATCCGGCAGCATCGTACAACTTTTGGGAATTCGCCCAACAAATTAAAGGCGCCTATGTGATGGCGGGACCGCCTGATCCCCTTAACGGCGGTTTAAACCTTGGTTTGGCATTACGGGCAAGCGAAGGCAAGGTTCAGCGTGGAGGACGCCCCTTAGGGGGGCCAGTATCCGCAGACAACAGCCATTATAAAAACAAAGGCTATTTGGCATTGCCCGGCTTGACCGTTGAATTCGGTGGTCCGCCCCCTATCAGGGAAGATGAAGATCGTAAAAGTTTGGGGGCCATTGTGGGCGGTTCAACAGCAGGCATGGGTGTGCATAAAGGCGAAGGCGTATTCAATAGCGACTATACCTGTGCTGCCGACGGCGTACCCGGTCTGTATGCAGCTGGCGATGCCTTGGGCTCCATGATGTGTGGTTGTGTTTATCCAGCAAGGGGGTTTTCCTCTTACGGCTCAGCAATTCAAGGCCGTCGAGCCGCCAAACATGCCGTTGACTATGTTAAGTCAATCAGCGCCCCAAAAGTGGACAAAAGCCATGTAGATAGCCTCATTAAAGCCATTTGGGCACCACTGGAAAACAAACAGGGATTTAGTGCCGAATGGGGGACACAAACCCTGCGCAATACCATGACGCCCTATCATATTTTATATATTCGTGAAGAACGTCGATTAGAAGGCGCACTCTCTTCTATTGAATATTTACGCCATCAAACCATGCCAAAAATGATTGCCCGCGATGGTCACGAACTTCGCATGACCCACGAGCTAAATAACATGCTGCTTAACGCAGAAATGAAGTTACGGGCAGCCATGTTTAGAACGGAAAGCAGAGGAACCCATTTCCGCGAAGATTATCCTGCCCGAGATGATGACAACTGGCATTGTTGGGTAAAAATAAAACAAGAAGGTAACGGGATGGCGTTAAGCAAACACCCCTTACCTAAAGAATGGCGACCGGCATCCAATATTCCCTATCGGGAAGCCTACCCTAGGGAGTTCCCCGGTGAAGACGAGTATTTGAACAACACAATCTAATAGTTAGCTGATTATATTAGTGAAATTAATTAAATAAGGAAAAACAATGGCTATTGAAAAAATACATGGCTGCATTGGTTGTGAAAATTGCGTCAAGGCCTGTCCCACTGATGTTATCCGCATGGATACTAAGTCGGAGCAAGCCTATATCGCGTACCCCAATGAGTGCCAAATCTGCCACCTTTGTCGGCTTAGTTGCCCGGTTGATGCCATTACATTAACGCCCGACAAAGCCATATTACCCACTACATCATGGGGATAACCGTATGCACAACGCGAATAAAACCATCTTTTCTACAAAGCGACGGAAACTGCGCTATCTACTCTTAGCTAGCGTGATATTTGTATTTGGCTGCGATATTGCTCCACCTGAGGTTAAGTTTCAGCCAGATGCGCCTCCTGCAAAGGAAAAACCGCCCGCCCAAGTTAAACCACATGCTCCAAAAGACGTGCCGGAAAAATAAATACAACATCAGTTCACTGCGTTCCACGAGCGCCGTGAACTGACTATGTAAAGGAAAACCCATGTTGAGCTTTAATGTGCAAAAAGAACATCCAAATGCTATTGGTAAGGCAATGGAAATATTGACCTTGTTAACCGAAAGCCATTGTGAATTAGGTACGAGTGAGATCGCATTACGCCTAGGATTTAATAAAGCAACCACTAGTCGTACCCTACAAACTTTGTGCAACTATGGTTACATCATGCACAACCCGATTAGCAAAAAGTATCGACTTGGCCCTCTTGCATACAAAATGAGCATGAACATCTATGTTCAGAACTTTCATCACATTATTGGTATTGCCCGCAGCTATTGTGAACAACTTTGTGCAAATATTAATGAAACCGTATCCTTTGAAGTATGGTGTGGCGAAAGTACCGTAGCCTGTTATATTGCAGAATGTAGACATAAACTTCGGGCCGTCCCCAATGCGGGAAATCAAACTAAGGACATTACCGTAGATGTCTTACCCAATCATGCTGCGGCCGGAGCTAAATCCATCCTCGCATTCAAAAGTATTGAAGAATCTAACCAAATATTACAACGTCAACCACTCATTAAATATACGCCCAAGACACTGACCGTTCCCGATGAAATTCAAGCGCGACTAAAGCAGTTTAACCGACAAGGATATGCCACCGATATAGAAGAAATGTATGAAGGAATATGTGCTATTGGCGTGCCTATTTTCGATCAGTTCAACCGCCCCGTTGCCGCCCTGGTACCGGTGATCCCAACCGTGCGTTTCACGTTAGAAAACGAACGAAGAATCGTCCAAGAGACAAAGGCCATTGCCCGTATGATCTCGAATAAAATGAACTGTAAATAGTGAGTTTCGCAGTGCCGAGCTCCCCATTTATTGACACATAAGGCTATGCAGCCATACCCGTTGCGCGGGAAAAATGGATAAAAACCTATTCCCCAAATACATAGCCAAAATGCGCGATATCTTTGGCATAAAGGCGATTCACATGAGCAAGAAGTTCATCATCAAAATATTCCGTATAGTGTTTCTTTACACGGTCTTTCTCGCGACTAAAAGTATGCCGACACTTCCTCAAAATGGCTCGGCGAAAACCAAAAGAGTTATTTTTGTGGGGCAGACGGCCATTGTCTATGCCTAACTTGTCACAAATGAGAGAAAAAGAACCCTGTAAATCTTCAAACCGGCCAATAAAATCAACGTTCTGCTTGCCAGAGTCATCAAATAAAAAATCGTATTGCGGAATAACATGCCGATAGGCATCACTGAAGGGATCAGGATCGGGAAAGCCATGTAATACGAACTCTTTAAGGGACATGGTTCTATCGATTTTTTTGTGCAGATATTCTGATACCAGACGCTGCCATGGATTACGCACAAAACCAAAGGTAAAGTAACTCCCGTAGGTTTTTTCATCCATATGACCACAGGAAACATATTCTACACTACGCAGATGGGCTAACCTAGAAGGTCCCTTCGATGGATCTTCATTTTTCACCAAAAGCAGTTCTTCGCAATATTTCCCATTAAGTTGATGCTTGTCTTTAAAAAATTGCTCAATACTTTGCCCTGCCGTTTTCGGCACATGAACAAATACACACTGAAATTTGTGAGAAATCATATAAAGAAACTTACCTTTGCAAAAATTAAGAAGCGTTTATCGTCCATCACCATGATGAAATTGGGGGCAAACATCATGGGTAAATGATGGACAACAAACTTACAACCTAAGACCTATTTATTTTTTTTAGTGCTGTGATTTACCCAATCTTTTCACGCAATAAACTTTAGCATACATATAAAGTATTTTTACATCCCCTCAATAATGTAAAGTACTAGTAAAGAGGTAAACCACATCGCTATGTTTAGGTCAGAATAAAAAGTAACCAAACCTTCAATCACTATCACAGCGATACTATGACAAACTCAATCACCCCAACCCCGGCTGTTATTTGCTTAACCAGTTTATCTCATTCAGGCTCGACCGTTTTTTCCATGGCCTTAGCGTGTCATCAAAACACCGTGTCATTAGGCGAAGTATATCAAGTACTACGAGAAGGCCCTGAATTTTGGCTGGGTGCTAACGACAAAGTGTGTAGTTGTGGCCAACCGGCGTCAGAGTGTGAGTTTTGGGGACCGGCATTACGCAAGCTAACCGACAAGCAAGTGACGTCACCCAATGCTGATGGCTATTATGGCCAGGCATATCAGCTCTTACTTGAAGAGTTTCGTCGTATTTACTCTCCACAGATGCAAGCAATCGATACCTCAAAAGGCGTTAAACATTTAAAACTACTGGCAAATAGCAATGCAATAGACACCCGTATTGTGTTTTTGATCCGTGACGTACGCTCATATTCTTGCTCTCAAACCCGCTTAGCCAGAGCTCAAGAAAGAAAAGGCCTTAAAAAGGTTAAAGGACATCACTGGTATCAAATGTTACGTTGGCTAGTGAACAATAAAAAACGGGAATCATTACTGACGTCGTTAAACCTGCCATTTATCACCACAGGCTACGAACCCTTCTGTTTTGAAAAAGACAAGGTTCTGTCTGAGACATTCTCGTTTTTAAACTTACCCACACAACATTGTTCAGCAAATATGGCTGAATCGAAACACCATGTTCTGTTTGGAAATCCCATGCGTCATTGTAAAACCCGCAAGCAGAAAGTCCACTATGATAGTCGTTGGTTTAAGGAAACCGGCTATCTCGCACCGGCGGCATTTCTCCCCTTCGTTATGCAGTACAATAAAGCAAAAGTATATCATTCCGATAATCAAACGAATACGGATCTGGCGTCACCAGAAAAACCCTTCCCAGATTATGAGCCCCAACCTTGATAAGAGACATTTTGTCTCTAGTTTCAAAGTAATAGAAGGTTCCTCCATAACTGCGAAACAACTGCACATTTACTCCATATTTACACAGTATGCTTAGGTTTCGGATACGAAACGATAAGTGATATGCCATGAATAAAACAATATGTGCTTTTAGAAAGTCCCTATTCTGTTGGCTCCTTATAATGGGGTTGTCTGCCTGTTCAGGGGATGATTCCAACAATACCGATTCCGATTTAACGGACACCGTGGTAGATACAAGCGATGACGACACCCTTGATGAAGACAGTGTCGACACCTCGGTCTGGATAATCAATGAATCCGGTGAACTCTCTGAACATATTCTCGATTCCACAACGGGGATTGGCGTAGAAGTTAATGTGCAATCAGTCAATGTGGAAGACGTAGAGGACAAAGAATATGTGGTGGTCTCCTCGCAAGGTATACCGGACTACGAAACCACCATTACCCAAGATATTCTCGATACCTTAACCGGGCGCCCCAAAGCCAGCACAGATTTTGTTGATGGCAGCCCAACCGTCGAGGTTGGCGATGTCATCTCATTTGGTGAAGATGTTGGCTACAGCAGTAACAGTAACTGCACGTTAGATTACGGCTACGGTTACTGGCCTCCTGGTCCTGAATGTCCAACCCAGGACGAAAGAACCGTATACCTTCCCGTGGAGCCCACTCCCACAGAAGAAGTCTGCGAAAACGGCTTATCTAAAGTGGGGATCATGGTTAATGGCACCTCTATTTATAACTGGGCTGATGGCATGAGTTATAACAATCAGGGGGCATGGCAAACCCTTGCACCAGAAGCAGAACTCTATGATGTAGATATTTGTGGCGGTCATGCAGCAGGGACCGATTATCACCATCACTTTTATAGCGCCTGTTTAGCTGAGCTACTAGGCGATGACGGTTCTGCCCATTCCCCACTCTATGGTTATGCGGCCGATGGCTATCCTATTTACGGACCCTACGAAGCCGACGGGCAACTGGCCGTAAGTTCATGGGTTGTGCGAGACTATTCCGATGACACCGTTGGCTGTTCCGATGGCGAACGCAGTTGTAGCTTAGTGGATCAATATGATATTTCCCTAGGTACAGAAGACGTCAGTGATGGCCCTGCCTTTGACGAAGTGGTTACTTCCCTATCAGGGAATGAGTTTGTGGCTGAAAATGGGTTTTATTTTGAAGACTATTATTGGGATAGCACGTTAACCGATTTAGGGGGCGTCTATCTTGATCAATACAACGGCCATACTGATAGCGAACGGGGTTATCACTACCACATTACGATGACCATTGATGACGACGGGAATATCTCTCCAGCTTTTCCTTACATCATTGGTACACGCTATGCGGGTCAATTGGAAGACAATGCCATGGCATCCTGTAGTAGTGACGTTTCAGGACCTGGACCGGGGGTATAAGGACGCCCGAAACGCCCCCCAAATAAGGGAAGTGAAATGAAAATACACCAGATTATTGCAACCCTTGGCTGGCTATGGGTCACAACCACAGCCAATGGCGTTGAGATCCACGATCATATCAGCAAAGAAATCGATCCACGGTTCCCGGTGCCGAAAATAGAAATTCAGATTTATAAAGATGCCATGGACGGCGTCAATGTGCATGTAGAGGTCGAAAATTATGCTTTAGGCGCGCCTGATAGCGTGGCCACGAAAACAGACTTAAATGAAGATGGCGTGTTGCAAGGTCATGCCCACGTTTTTGTGAATGCGGTTAAATACAGTCGCCTCTACGGAATGGATATGCATATTCCCGCCTCGGCCCTTAAAAAAGGGATCAATCAAATTGCCGTTTCATTAAATAGTCACAATCATGAAAATTGGACGAAAAACAACCACAACATCATGAGTTCGGTGTTTTTCGATTTAGCAAAAGACCCGTTCATATTGCATAGCTTTACTTCACAACCCCTTGAGTAGAGGCAACTCATCCATCATGGCTAGGCACTAGGCGTTTACACAACGCCTGTTGTTTTTACTCGATTAAAATACGTAGCGGTGCATATCGATTTCCCGGGAAAATGCCTGAGCCACAAAGCGACGTTGTTCCGCCGTATACACATTTTGATAAGGGCGATGATCATCACGATAATTCCCTTTCGCCCGCACACCTAAGCTGCCGTCAAAAGGAATGGATAATTCATTAAAAACTTCCGCAAGCTGACTATTTAACGCCTCATAACTTACCACCCTATCCACCAAAACATTTCCTTTTTCATCGCAATACTTTGGATAATTAAAGCAAAGTTTACCTTGTTTAAAATACTGCTCTAAGGTCATGTTACTATTTTGACGCTTTCTTACCATATGGTAGTGAGACAAGGTTTTATCCCACGGATTACGCTCCACACAGAATTTAAAATAACTATTCCATATGTGTTTAGGAATGCGGTGTTTAACATTTACCGCCGACGCATGATTTCTGAATTTTTTCCTTTTCAGCCAATGCCCCAAGACGGTCATACTCTCCCTTGGGGATGCCTTGGTCATTTCAGGAATGGGATTCCAGTAACCTTTATAATGCTGCGCTTTATGGGGGGCTACAGCCGGATATATGGGTGTAAGCACATCTTGCTCGTCACAAAACTGCGAAAGATAGACTTCAATACTGGTGCCAGCAGTTTTTACAGTTTTAATGAAAATAAACTTATATTTGTGAGAAATAATCACAAGTTTAACCCTACGTTTTAATCAGAATTGAAAATCTGATTCAGTAGACTGTAGAGAACGCCATTAATTTTCTAATTTAACCTTTATTTACAGATACATTTACATTACTAGGTGTTATGTAAATCCCTTAATTAACTTCTCCACGAAATTAAAAACCTTCAATTGTAACTTTATCAACTTGCTTTCATTTCATGGGGTAAGCCTCGCACCTCAGTAAGAACGACCATGACAGGAATTTGTAATTAAATTGTAAACTCTCGATTTAACAATATAAAAACACTTGCATTACAACTCCAACCTACGTACATTTACATGTAAGCGCTTACAAGTCAGTTTTATGTCAATTTGTAAGCGCTTACATTACTAATCAACGCGATGACTAAAACGCTTTAAAAAATGAGCGAAATATGTCCAATAGCGTATGCCAAGTGAATAGTGAAATGAGAAAGAAGACGTAGAGCGTCCGCTTATTTTCAACCAACACGGCCGGGAAAACCATGAAACCAAATTCATTTAATAAAACACGATTAGCGACAAGTATGTCCTTGGTATTAGGCGCCTTCGCCTCTTTACCTGCCATGGCGCAACAAAGTGGAGACAATGATCTCGTAAACAATGACGTTGAAGTAATAGAGGTCAGCGGGATCCGAGGAAGTCTTACCAAGTCGATGCTAACGAAAAAAGCCGCTTCTGGGGTTGTTGATGCGATTTCAGCAGAAGACATGGGGAAATTTCCCGATACGAACTTAGCTGAATCTTTGCAACGTATTACCGGCGTATCCATAGACAGAACAAATGGTGAAGGAAGCAAGATCACAGTCCGTGGTTTTGGCCCTGACTATAATTTAGTGACGTTAAATGGCCGCCAAATGCCTGCGGCCAATATTGAAGAGACAAGCGCTTCTTCATCCCGCTCATTCGATTTCGGGAATCTGGCTTCTGAAGGGTTTTCTGCCATAGAGGTATACAAAACCAGTTTAGCATCACAACCAACGGGCGGCATTGGCTCCACCATAAATCTGGTGACCCCTAAACCCCTGGATAACCCCGGCTTTAAAGCTAGCCTTGCAGCAAAAGGCGTGTACGACGGTTCTACCGATACCGGCAGCACAATGACGCCAGAAATATCCGGCATTTATAGTCAAACCTTTAACGATGACAAGTTCGGCATTCAGTTAATTGGTTCGTATCAAAAGCGGGATAGTGGTGTTTCCAGTGCAGAAACCAGTAGCGGCTGGTATACCATTAAAGGGAATGGCGGTGACTGGGGTTCATTACCTCAGGACGGTAGCTTTGAAAATGCGCCAGGTGAAAATGACGTATACTCGGTGCCCCGCAATTTAGTGTATAACTTCGATGAAGTAAGCCGTACACGGATCAATGGTCAATTGACACTGCAATATCAGCCAACGGATGACCTTACCGCAACACTAGATTACACCTATTCAGAATTAGAAACCCACACCACTCGTCAGCAACTTTCAACTTGGTTTAATGGTATTCCTTCCTATGGAGAGTATACCGAAGGCACCAATACCGTGGGTTCGGTGATTGGCCCGGTTATCTATGCAGATGATACCGGCACCGATATTGGCTTAGGAACCAGTGATTATACAACCTATAACAAAAATAATTCTCTCGGCCTTAACCTGAAATGGATGGCCACTGACAACCTCAACCTGGAATTAGACGCCCATCACTCTACCGCAGAAGCGGGCCCTGCTAACAAATGGGGAAGTAGTAACGTGATTAGTGCGGTACAGTTTGACCGTGTGTCTACCGTTGTGGACTATTCCCAAGACTTTCCGATCATGAATATTATCTACGCCGACGGTGTAGATGGTCTTGATCCAAGTAGAATGTCCACCTCCGGAACTTCATTTCGTAATAGTTATATGAAATCGGAGATTAACCAAGCCCAATTCCGGGGTAACTATTTCTTGGATGATGGCGTTATTACCAGCATCGATTTCGGTCTCTCAAGCACCGAGGTCAAGAACCGTTCCGCCTATTCCGTTGCCCAACGTGATACCTGGGGTGGGTATGGTACTGCTGACGATTACCCTGATGATCTTTTCATTCAGAAGGATTTAGCCAGCGAGTTCGATGGCCTGTTAGGAAGTAATACCGACGACTTGGAAGCCTTCTATTATGCCAGCGATTTTGGTGATTTAATTGATGCCATATCGGATATCGCCGCAGCCAACGGTGAAACCTTAAGTACCTGTGGTACGGAACTGTGTATGGATCCGGAATACTCCACCGATCGCCGGGTGACCGAACAGCAATATGCAGCCTATATACAAGCCAATCTGGAATTTGATATCGGCGACATGGTGGCATGGATGTCAGTGGGCTTACGATATGAAGATACTCACGTTGATTCCACCTCTTTGGTGCCTAACTACGACGAAGTACAGTGGGTATCAACCAATGAATTCTCGGTTATTGATGATGGTGAAACCCAGTTCGTTTCTGACACGGGAGGTTATGATTATTTTTTACCGTCAATAGATTTCAAACTTGAAGTTATTGAAGATTTATTTGCCCGCGCCTCTTACAGTAAAACCATTACTCGCCCAGGCTATTCGGATATACAAGCCGGTCTGACTGTATCTCAAAGCGCCAGATACACCGGTGGGACGGGTACGGTAGGCAACCCTGATTTATTGCCCTATGAATCCGACAACATTGATATTGGGACGGATTATTACTTTGGCGAAGGCAGTTATGTTTCAGCGGGTTATTTTTATAAGAACGTGAAGAACTTTATTGGCTCTACCGTTTATACCGATTCCCCCTACGATGTATACACGCCCATTGGTGGCGAACGCTATCAAGAAGCCCTTAGCGTATTGGGCGATGATGCCGCATTGGTTGATATTCGCCAGTATTTCATCGATCAAGGCTACGCTGACGACGACGGCGTCATTGTTGGCATTGCAGGCGAAGATCCTTTAATGGAGTTCGATATCACACAGACGGTCAACTCAGACGACACCTACGCCGTAGATGGCTTTGAATTTGCTGTGCAATATTTATTTGGCGATAGCGGCTTCGGCACACTGGTAAACTACACCATCGTCAACGGAGATGTGGAGTATGACAACTACGAAGTAGACGAAACTCAGTTTGTCTTGCTGGGCTTAAGTGATACGGCCAATGCCGTGTTATTCTATGAAAACGACGCATGGGAAGTGCGTGCGGCATGGAACTGGCGGGATGAATACCTTGCGGCTACCATTGATGGTAATGGCGGCGAAAACCCAACATACGTCGAGGCATACCAACAATTGGATGTTAATGTACGCTATCACGTATCAGAAAATCTGGAAGTCTTCGTGGAAGGTATTAACGTGACCAGCGAATATAAGCGAAGTCACGGACGTCACAAAAACATGGTTGTGGGTATCTATACCGCCGAACCCCGTTACAACATAGGTGCACGTTACACTTTCTGATGTTCTAGGGGATAAAAGCGTTGCTGCAAGGAAGCAACAACGCTTATTTTTTAACAGCACAATGAAACTCAACATGCGAATCTGCATAGAAAAACAAATGACCTTTATATTGCTGGGAATGACGTACCATGACAGCAAAAACTGATGACGACACCCTTCGCTCCATTGTCATTGCTGGCGGTGGTGCCGCAGGCTGGCTAAGCGCAGCCATTATCGCTGCAGAGCATAATTTACCTCATAACCCTGCCCTTAGGGTGACCCTGGTCGAATCCCCCAATGTAAAAACCTTAGGGGTTGGCGAAGGCACCTGGCCGACCATGCGCGATACGCTGCGAAAAATAGGTATTGATGAATGTGAATTTTTACTTTCATGCGATGCATCATTTAAGCAAGGCACCCGCTTTATCAACTGGCGAGGTACAAAAAATACCTCCTTGTCACAGGATGTCTTTGACCACCCATTTGGCTTACCCGAAGGCTTTTTTGACACCGATATTGCCGCTTGGTGGTTACTCAATCAAAATAAGAACATTACCAACGGTGGAGCTTTTTCATCTCTCGTGAGTACCCAGCCTGCCCTTTGTGATAATTTTAAAGCCCCTAAACAATTACAAACTCCCCCGTATGCTGCCGTTGCCAACTATGGCTATCATCTAAACGCACACAAGTTCGCCGAATTACTCAAACAACATTGCATCGAAAAGTTTGGCGTAACCCATATTCAAGGGCACATTGAAAAGATCTTAGTGGATAGTAACAACAACATCAGCGCCCTTGAATGCACGACCCCCAAAGCGGGTGAAAAACGTATAGATGGTGATTTGTTTATCGATTGTACCGGCTTTGCTGCCCGACTCATCAAAGGGCACTATCAACAAGCCCTCACCTCCCTCAAGGGATTAAAAAATGATAGCGCCATGGCGATCCAGGCAAATTACGTCAACCAACAAAGCAATATCGCCTCAGCCACCTATTCAACAGCCCATGCTCATGGCTGGTTATGGGATATTGGTCTACCCACCCGCAAAGGTGTAGGCTGTGTATATAGCAGCGAATACTGTAATGATGATACGGCAAAGGATACCTTGCTGAGCTATTTGCAAAACGATCCCTCAACCACAGCCGTAGACGAAAGTGCCATAAGAAAAATCACCTTTACCCCCGGCTACCGCGAACAAGCATGGGTAAATAATTGCGTAGCCATTGGCACATCTGCAGGCTTCGTTGAGCCATTAGAAGCGTCGGCGTTAGTGATGGTGGAGCTCTCGGCGAAGTATGTGGCCGAGCACCTTCCAGCAACTAAAACATTGGCTACAAAGGTAGCAAAACATTTTAATCACAACTTTAGCCAACGCTGGCAACGTATCATCGATTTTCTAAAACTACACTACGTGCTAAGCCAACGAACCGATTCCGATTATTGGTGCGCCATGGCCGACAAATCAACAGCCTCTGAACAACTCAATGATTGGTTGGAACAATGGCAACACAGGCCGGTTACCGTAGGTGATTTTATTTACGCTCAGGAATTGTTTCCTGCCGCCAGTTATATGTATGTTTTATATAGCATGCAGCAACCCAGCACCCCCTCTTTAAATTTAGCCCGTTACAGGGCTGCTCGACTAGATGCAGCGCAAACGGCTATTAAACAAAATCATCAGCGCACGTTACAGCAATTATCTGCCCTTCCCAGCAATCGTGAATACCTTACTGCGCTGCGCAAACAGGCTCGCCCTTAGGACGTTTTTTATGGCAAACCATGTACTACTGAACAATACGCAACACAAAGATCTTCAGGTTATTGAAGCCTACGGCGACACTTATGGTCACAACCAAATGTGCGTGCCTGTATTTCCGGCTGAAGCCCGTCATGCCCAGGCTCACTACCCCTTGGTTTTTGCCAAAGACGCCAACGGACAGTTTCAAATGGTCGCCCTTTTAGGGGTAACAGAAAATGAGAACTTGTTTATTCATAACGGCCAATGGCGGGTATCATACAAACCCTTAGTTATCGAAAAAGGCCCCTTTTTAATTGGCCGAGGTGTCGCTGACAATGGCCAGGAAACCCTGTCTATTTATATTGATTTAGATGATCCAAGGGTAATAGATAGCCCAACGCCTACCCCCAATGCCCACCCGCTATTTTTACCCCATGGCGGCAATACCGACTACATCGACAATATCGCCAATGTGCTAAGCACCATACACCATGGTCAAGAAGCGAACCGGGAATTTGTCAACGCTTGCCAAGGCCTCGAACTCATTGAGTCTTTTGTGATTGATATGGATTTACAGCACATAGGCACACACAGAGTGTCGGGCTTTTACACGCTAAATGAAGATAAGCTTAAGGCGCTTAGTAACAGTGAAATCGGGGAACTTCATGAAAGTGGACATTTACAAACCATCTATATGATGTTGGCGTCCATGTCCCAATTAAGGCAAGTTATCGCATATAAAAAAGCAGCACTGGCTAGCGCTTAAATTAACCGATTCATAATTTGTAAAAATGGAAGAACGAACTTTTGTCAGTTTCAACAGATAAATTGAGCCCATGCCTCCCGGTGGAAGAGTATGTATCTGCCCACTTACACCGTGCAGATTTCGATTTGGCCGACACCTTATCTGGGTTAACCACACCCTGTGTTTTTCGTGGTTTGGTCAATCACTGGCCGGTTGTTCATGCCGCGAAACAATCGGACGAGAAGCTGTGTGCGTATTTATCCCAGTTTGATCACAACGCCCTGGTAGACACCCTGAATCTGCCAGCCAGCGAACAAGGCCGCATGTTTTATAATAAAGCGATGAACGGCTTTAATTTTACCCGAACTCGCATGCCGTTTCGTCAAGCACTGGAACATTTGTTAGCACTTACTAAGCAAGAAGCCCCCGACTCTCTTTATGTGGGTTCAACCACTGTGGATACATGCTTACCGGGCTTTCAACAAACCAATGCCATTGGCCTTGATGGGTTAGCGCCTTTAGCCACCTTATGGATCGGCAATAAAAGCCGAATTGCCGCCCATTACGATGCACCTGATAATCTTATTTGTGTCACGGCGGGCAAACGGCGGGTAACCTTATTTCCCCCCGAGCAAGTGGAAAACTTATACATTGGGCCGCTGCATTTTACCCCCGCCGGACAAGCCATTAGTCTGGTCGACTTTGCCAATCCTGATTTCGACAAACACCCCAAATTCAAAGAAGCCTTGAAGCACGCACAGGTGGTAGAGCTGAACCCCGGCGATGCCCTTTATATTCCTTCTATGTGGTGGCATCACATTGAAGGACTAGCAAATATCAATATGTTGGTGAATTTTTGGTGGCGTACTATTCCCCCATACATCGGTCGGGCGGAAAACGTGCTATACCACGCCCTGCTTACCTTAAAGCAGTTACCCCAAACTCAGCGTGACGCTTGGCAAAAACTGTTCGACTTCTACGTTTTCAGTGAAGATGACGCACGATTTAGTCATATTC
>NZ_JBAHZB010000033.1:0-34003 GCF_036697315.1 Alteromonas sp. 14N.309.X.WAT.G.H12 | reverse complement strand
GGTGTGGGTTAGGGATCAGTAACAGCGATACATTGTGTCTTTTTTCAATAACAGCAATGGATTTGCGTTTTTCATTCAACAGATAAGTTGCCACGGGAACGGGCAATTGGGCTTCAATTTGGCCGGTATTATCCTTGATACTTTCTTCTTCAATAATCCGTAAAATCGATAACGCAAGAGACTCGGTACCACGAATGGTGCCGTGACCGGAACAACGCGGACAAACATGATGTGCCGATTCGCCTAATGACGGGCGTAGACGCTGTCGCGACATTTCCAGTAACCCGAAGCGGGAAATTCGACCTAATTGAACTCGGGCACGGTCAGAACGAACGGCTTCTTTCATCCGGTTTTCAACTTCACGTTGATGGCGTACCGGTGTCATATCAATAAAATCGATAACAACTAGACCACCGAGATCCCGTAAACGTAATTGACGGGCAATTTCATCGGCCGCTTCAAGATTTGTGTTGAAAGCCGTTTCTTCAATATCGCTGCCTTTGGTCGCCCGCGCAGAGTTAATATCTATGGACGTTAAGGCTTCAGTAGGATCGATAACAATAGAGCCACCTGATGGCAGGCGCACTTCCCGCTGGAAAGCCGACTCGATTTGGCTTTCAATTTGATAATGACTGAATAAGGGAACATCACCTTTATACAGTTTTACCCGGCTGGCAAAGTCTGGGCGAACCAGTTCAATATGTTGCAGTGCTTCTTCGTAAATACTGGTTTTATCGATAAGGATTTCACCAATATCTCTACGCAGGTAATCCCGTATGGCACGTACAATAACGTTACTTTCCTGATGGATAAGAAACGGTGCAGGGCGTTTTTCGGCCACATCGGAAATGGCTTCCCAGTGCTTTAATAGCACTTTAAGATCCCACTCGAGTTCTTCAAAGGATTTACCCACACCGGCGGTGCGGACAATTAACCCCATGCCGTCTGGCAGGGTAAGACGGGATAACGCCTCTTTTAAGTCGTTTCTTTCATCGCCCTCGATACGACGGGAAATACCGCCGGCCCGGGGATTATTTGGCATTAGGACAAGATAACTACCGGCCAAAGATAAGAAGGTTGTGAGTGCAGCGCCTTTTTGGCCCCGTTCTTCTTTATCAATTTGAACAATAACTTCCTGACCTTCTTTGATGACATCCTTGATATTTGGACGGCCTTCAAATTTATAGCCTTTAGGGAAATAAGTGCGTGCAATTTCTTTTAGAGGGAGGAATCCATGACGGTCAGCGCCGTAATCCACAAAAGCAGCTTCAAGACTTGGTTCAACGCGGGTGATTTTACCTTTGTAGATATTTGCCTTTTTCTGTTCGTGTCCAGGACTTTCTATATCAAGATCATATAAACGTTGCCCATCAACTAGGGCGACGCGCAACTCTTCTTGTTGAGTTGCGTTTATTAACATTCTTTTCATTGTATCTAACTCTGTTTAATACAGCCGCTTAGACACAAAATCAAAATGACGCGTGCAAACACTCGTCACCCAGCCTCACGGCTGTGTGCGGGATTTGTTGTACAGTCGTATTACCCAGTGCCAGATTTCTATTATTGCCGGCGTGATACTTTATGGGTGTCGGGAACGACAGGCCCTTAATCTATCTCTTCTGTTCACCCTCAATGCGTTCGGAGGATGAAGGTCAATTTAATTCTGTTTTGCTAAACGGCGAACTTTATTTTTTCAGTAAATTCTGTGCTTCGTTTTAAAGGCTTTTGTGCTGCCGATATAAACGGAAAAACATGAAATAGCATGCTTCCACACAACATTGATGGCTCTTGATTTTAAGTTCGAACCGGATTTTGCTGCAATGTTTGGCGGCAAAATCAGTATTCATTATCTCACCTTTCGTTGAACCAAGGCAAGCAAAGATATAGCCGATTCTTATTAAAAGCCCTTTTTTATGATAATAATCTAATAAAAATGCCAATAAGTCGGTAAGAATGGAAATTCTCTTATTGCTCGAGCCAATTGCCTTAAGAATTTAGTAATTTGCTTTACCGAATAAAAAAGAGTTCAGGTATACTGCCGGCCATGAAAAATGATATCCAACATAAAGTCCGTTTTCTCACCGTTGATGCCGATCTTGCTGGACAGCGTATTGATAATTTTTTGCGTACCCAATTAAAAGGTGTGCCAAAAAGTATGATCTACCGTATTTTGCGAAAAGGCGAGGTTCGGGTGAATAAAGGAAGAGTAAAGCCGGATTATAAACTGCAACCTGAAGACATGGTGCGTATTCCGCCTGTGAGAGTGTCTGAACAAAAAGACACGCCTAATCCAAAACTCGATAAGGTGGCGGAGTTAGAAAATTGTATTTTATTTGAAGATGAACGATTACTGGTCATCAATAAACCATCGGGTACGGCAGTACATGGCGGCAGTGGTTTAAGTTTTGGGTTAATCGAAGGGTTACGTGCCTTGCGTCCCGATGCTCACTTTATGGAACTGGTACATCGGCTGGACAGAGATACCTCTGGCTGTATTTTAATTGCCAAGAAACGTTCTGCTTTACGTCACCTGCATGCTCAGCTTCGCACCGGTCAAATGGACAAGCGTTATCACGCTTTGGTGGCAGGGCAGTGGCCCACAAACCGTTTTAAGGTAAAAGCGCCCTTGCAAAAAAACGTGCTGCAATCGGGAGAGCGTCTTGTTAGCGTGAGTGAAAGTGGCAAGCCTTCTGAAACACGATACCGTATTTTACAGCAATTTAACGGGGCTACTTTGGTAGAAGCTTCGCCTATTACTGGCCGAACCCATCAAATCCGCGTGCATTGCTTGCATGCCGGGCATCCTATTGCTTGTGACAACAAGTACGGCGATACGGCGTTTGATGAACAGATGAAAAACTACGGTTTACGACGTTTATTCTTACACGCAGCGAGTATTCAATTTATTCATCCTGGTACAGAAGAGCAGGTGCGTTTTCAAGCGCCACTGGATACCCAACTTACTCAAACATTAAAGCAGTTAAATGAAAGTATATAAGTTTGTTATTTTCGATTGGGATGGCACCTTGATGGATTCGGCTGCCAAAATTGTCAAGTGTATGCAATTGGCCGCAAAAGAGTGTGATCTTCCTGTGCCTACCTATGAACAGGTAGGCCAAATTATTGGTATTAGCTTACGTCAGGCAATTCAAACTCTGTTTGCGATCACCGACGATGCGCTAACAGACAAAATGGTCGCTACCTACAAAACCGTCTTTTTACAGCAAGATCAAACCCCAAGCCCATTGTTTCCAGGCGTCCACGATCTACTTACTGCATTAAAAGAAGACAAGCGCATTCTTGCCGTAGCAACAGGAAAAGCGCGCAGAGGATTAGAACGGGCATGGGATAACACCCAAACCCGTGCATATTTTACCTATTCTAGGACGGCTGATGATGCCGCATCAAAACCCTCGCCGGATATGATTATACAATTATTGAATGAAGCGAAGGTATCAGCTGATGAAGCGGTGATGATAGGAGACACCACTTTCGATATGCAAATGGCCCATGACGCAGGCATCGACCGTATTGGTGTTTCCTACGGAGTTCATGGACAGGCGCATTTAGAACGTTTTTCTCCCGTGGCCCTGGTACATAGTGTTTATGAACTGGAGCGCTATTTACTCGGCAGTTTGCGTGGACAAAAGGAGCAGGTCGATACCGAACGCTTCTAGCATGTCACGCAATAACATACAGGGTAAGCCGATTAAGGCATTGGGATCGCGAGACGTAATACGTTGGAAAAGCAGTATTCCTTTGCCTTCAGATTTAAAGCTGCCTGCACAATCATAAGGTTGTTCGCATTTTAAGTATGCGACGATTTGTTCTTGAGACAACAAATTAAACCAGACATCGGTGGTGTCACACCCAGTGAGCTGTTTGCCTTTTGCATTACACATCACGCTTAAAGCAGAATAAAAGGTCACTTTTTTACCACTGCACATAGATAATTGGGCTACCGCAGCATCGAAGGTATGAGGTTTACCGAGAACGACCTGCTTACCGGCAGGATCTTCTACTGAAGCTACTTGGTCGCCGGCAATCACAATATGATTGGGGTACTGACCGGCAATCTTATCGGCCTTTTCCTGTGCCAGCCTTTCAGCGAGATGTTGTGGCGATTCTCCGGTTAGCGGGGATTCGTTTATATAAGGGGCAATGGCTTCTGCCTGAATACCTAACGACATTAATTGTTTTTGTCTGTAAGTCGAAGAACTGGCAAGAATAAAGGGTAAGTTTTGCATAGAACTTTCTTAAATTGAAATGGTCGTAAAAGGGCAATTGTACGTTGTCGCGCTTAGGGTACAAGCTTTTATCTACTTAAAGTGTACGCTTTAGTGACGAAAAGGTATGCAATTGCAATTATTACTTTGACAGCTAGTAAGCAAATCTATATCATGCGCGCCCTATGCAGAAAGTGAAAATACCTCAGACCGTCGATCCGGCCAAAAGTGCGATGAAACGCTCCGAATATCGGGGAGTGATTAGCAGTAAGGATTTGGATAGGCTGAATGAAGCTGTAGTCAGTTGTGATGAATGGGTGAACGTAGAAGTACAGTTCGAAAAAGACGCGCAGGGTCTTACTGTTTTTCACGGTCATCTTGACACACAGGTAACACTTATCTGTCAACGGTGTAATGGTGAGTTTACTCGCCCGCTTCATAGTGATTTCTTTTTTAGTCCAGTGCAGGGACAACAAGAGAATGACGAAGCGCTACCCGAAGCTTATGAACCGGTTGAGGTCAACGACCATGGAGAAGTTAATTTACTTCAGATTTTTGAAGACGAATTGATTATCTCGCTACCCATTGTAGCCCTTCATGCAGAGGAGGATTGTAATGTGAGTAAAGACGATATGACATTTGGAAAAATTGACCCGGAGAATGAGCGACCAAACCCTTTCGCGGTTTTGAAAGAACTTAAGCGAGACCAGGAGTAAGTTATGGCAGTACAACAAAATCGTAAAACGCGCTCTAAGCGTGGTATGCGTCGTTCACACGATGCATTGACAGGCGCGACTTTGTCTGTCGATTCAACGTCAGGTGAATCACACCGTCGTCATCACGTAACCGCAGATGGTTATTATAAAGGCAAAAAAGTTATCGCCCGCTAATTGTAGGTGACAATACTTTGTCTAAACTAACCATTGCGTTAGATATCATGGGGGGCGATCATGGTCCCCCTGTTATCCTTTCCGCTACTTTAAAAGCCATTCGGCAACATCCCGATTTCAAATTTATCTTGTGTGGTGATAGCGAGATTATCAATACCGCATTAGAGGATTTACTGCCCGAGCAACGCGCACGTGTTAGTGTGTCTCATTGCGAGGAAGTGGTGGATATGGGAGAAGCACCGGCTTTTGCACTTCGCAATAAAAAGCATTCATCCATGCGCCGCATTATCGAGCTTGTTGCCTCAAACGAAGCCGATGCTTGTGTTAGCGCGGGAAATACCGGTGCACTGTTGGCCATGGCCTATTACCTGTTAAAAACCTTACCTGGTGTGGATAGACCCGCATTGGTATCGGCTATGCCCACTGCTAGCCAGCACAAAGTGTTTTTGCTGGATTTAGGGGCCAATGTCAATTGTACCTCAGAAACCTTATTTCAATATGGGGTGATGGGGAGTGTTTTGGCCGCTCAGGTATCAGGTATCGAACAGCCCAGAGTCGCATTACTGAATGTGGGTGAAGAAGATATTAAAGGTAATGCACAGGTAAAACTGGCGGATCAATTATTTCGCAAGGCCGAAGCGATAAATTACATCGGCTATGTAGAAGGCGATGATATCTTCACAGATTGTGCCGATGTGGTGGTAACAGATGGTTTTACGGGTAATGTTGCCTTAAAATCCACCGAAGGTTTAGCCAAACTTGTTATTTTCGAAGTTAAACGTCAATCTCAAGTAAACCTTTTAACCCGTATAATGGCCAGAATAGCGTTGCCGCTTCTAAAAAGCATTTACAACAGAGTGAACCCCGACCAGTATAATGGGGCGAGTCTGTTAGGATTGCGCGGCATTGTAATCAAGAGTCACGGAAACGCCTCCGCCGATGCATTTTATTATGCAATTCAACAGGCGATGCTAGAAGCAAAGATGGGTATTCCGGAAAAAATAAAAAGCAAAATAGAAACGGTTTTGTTGGAGCAGCTTTGAGCAATTATTCACGAATTATCGGGACAGGTAGCTATTATCCAAGTGAGGTGCGTAGCAACGCCGATCTCGAACTTATGGTCGATACCAGTGATGAATGGATCACGGATCGTACCGGTATTAAAGAACGTCGTATCATCGGTAAAGATGAAACGGCAGCAACCATGGGCGCAGAAGCAAGTCGTCACGCTATTGAGGCTGCTGACATTGACCCGAAATCCATAGATATGATTGTGTGTGCCACCACCAGTGGACGACATTCACTTCCCAGTACCGCTTGCGAAATACAAGCCATGCTTGGTTTGGACGGCATTCCCGCATTTGATGTGGCCGCCGCCTGTGCTGGCTATTGCTATGCGCTAAGTGTCGCCGATCAATATATTAAAACTGGTATGGTTAAACGTGTATTGGTCATTGGCACTGATTGTCTTAGCCGTTTAATTGATCCGAAAGATCGCTCTATGGTGATTTTATTTGGTGATGCTGCCGGCGCTACCATTATTGAAGCCAGTGAAGAGCCTGGCATTTTATCGACTCATATCCATGCTGCGGGTTCATACGGCGATTTATTGTATGTGGGTAACCCCACTCGCGGTGATGAAGCTTCTGTGCATGAAAACTGGGGTGCGATGAAGGGCAATGAGGTGTTTAAAGTTGCGGTCACTAAGCTTTCTGAGACTGTAGTTAAAACACTGGAAGCCAATAATATGGCTAAATCTGATTTAGACTGGCTAGTTCCTCATCAGGCTAACTTTCGTATTATAAAAGCCACGGCCAAAAAATTGGATATGTCGCTGGATCAGGTGGTTATGACCTTAGAAAAATATGGCAATACCTCTGCCGCCACTGTTCCCACCGCGTTGGATGCCGCTGTTAGAGATGGCCGTATTAAACGAGGTCAGAACCTCTTGCTTGAAGCTTTTGGAGGCGGATTCGCCTGGGCTTCAGCGTTGGTAAGATATTAAGTCTGGGTCGTCTTTAGACGCCTGTATGATAATAATAAGGAAACAATATGAGTCGAACAGCCTGTGTATTTCCCGGACAGGGATCGCAATCTGTCGGTATGTTGAAAGAACTGGCCGAATCATATAACGAAGTCGCAGAGACTTTTGCCGAGGCTTCTCGGGTTTTAGGTTACGATTTATGGGCTTTGGTTCAGCAAGACGAAGAAGGTAAATTAAACGAAACTCACATTACCCAACCGGCATTGTTAACGGCCAGTGTGGCTGTGTGGCGTATTTTACAAGCCAAAGGCCTCAAGGTTGATTACCTGGCTGGTCATAGCCTAGGTGAGTATACGGCGTTGGTTTGTGCAGGCGTATTGGCGTTTTCAGATGCGGTTAAATTAGTCGAAGCACGTGGTCAATTTATGCAGCTAGCGGTACCAGCCGGTGCTGGGGCCATGTATGCCATAATTGGTTTGGATGATAAAACCATCGCTGAATGTTGCGAACAAACGGCCATTGCCACCGGAGACGTGGTTTCGCCGGTGAATTACAATTCGCCAGGCCAGGTGGTGATTGCCGGTGAAAAACAGGCAACAGAGCAAGCGGCTGCCGCATGTAAGGAAGCTGGGGCCAAGCGCGCATTACCCCTTTCAGTGAGTGTGCCTTCTCATTGTGAACTTATGCGTCCCGCTGCTGACCAACTAGATGACGTATTAGCGAGTATTAACCTTGCTACACCAAATTTCGATGTGGTTAATAACGTGGATGTGAAAATTGAAAGTGAGCCTGCTGCCATCAAAGATGCGTTGGTAAGGCAGCTTTATTGCCCGGTACAGTGGACGAAAACCGTAGAGTTTTTGGCCGCACAAGGGGTAGACAAAATTATTGAAGTTGGGCCAGGTAAAGTACTGAGCGGCCTGACAAAACGAATAGACAAATCGTTAGTCAGCGTGGCGGTAAATACCCCCGATTCTGTCACTAACATTTTTCAAGCGTGAATTAGGAATACCATGACTCAGTTAACTGGAAAAATTGCATTGGTCAGTGGCGCTAGTCGCGGCATCGGAAAAGCGATTGCTGAAACGCTGGCCGAACAAGGTGCAACAGTCATTGGCACAGCCACAAGTGAAAAAGGGGCTGGCGCTATCTCTGTTTATCTTGCAGATCGAGGCGGTAAAGGCCTGGTGCTTAACGTAACAGATAAAGCATCGGTGGAAAGTGTGATAAAATCCATTACCGAAGAGTTTGGTGCAATTGATATTCTTATCAATAATGCAGGGATTACTCGTGATAATCTGCTGATGCGTATGAAAGAAGACGAATGGCAGGATATAATCGATACTAATCTGACGTCTATTTTCACATTATCCAAAGCTGTGCTTCGGGGGATGATGAAAAAACGTTGTGGTCGCATCGTTAACGTGGGATCGGTAGTTGGAAGTGCAGGTAATGCCGGTCAAGCTAATTATGCAGCAGCAAAAGCGGGCGTTATCGGTTTTACAAAGTCGATGGCCAGAGAAGTGGCGTCTCGGGGTATTACAATTAACGTTGTTGCACCGGGTTTTATTGATACGGATATGACGAAAGCATTGACAGATGAGCAACGAGAGGCGATCTTTAAGGATATTCCAGCAAACAGACTGGGCGATCCTAAAGAGATTGCTGCGACAGTTTCTTTTCTGGTAAGTGATGGAGCTGCTTACATTACAGGCGAGACGATCCATGTAAATGGTGGGATGTATATGAGTTAACACTGTATTAATTACAGTGATTTTGCGCTTAAACCTTGTGTTGTTTAAGCGTTGGTGTTAAAAATTTGTAGAATTAATTGGTTAGTTGCTGGTTCGACCAGAAAATTTACATAAACTGGTACTTGCAAGGCAGAGACTTGCAAAATAAACTAGCGACACTTTTTATCTAGTGACGTTTAAGGGAAACCTAGAATTATGAGTAACATTGAAGAGCGCGTAAAAAAGATCATCATAGAACAGCTGGGCGTTAAAGAAGAAGAAGTAAAAGCTGAAGCTTCCTTCGTAGATGATTTGGGCGCAGATTCACTTGACACTGTCGAGCTGGTAATGGCGTTGGAAGAAGAGTTTGATACTGAGATTCCAGACGAAGAAGCTGAAAAAATCACAACAGTTCAGTCTGCTATTGATTACATCAACGCAAACAAAGACGCTTAACCGCGCATTGACTTTTTGCGAAAACGGCTCTGTGAAGAGCCGTTTTCGTTTCTAATAATAATAGTTCCAATACGAGGGCTTTTTGTGACAAAACGTCGCGTAGTGGTTACTGGTCTGGGTATGCTTTCTCCACTTGCCTCATCGGTTGATGAGTCTTGGCGTCGCTTGATGAATGGCGAAAGTGGTATCGGTGACATCACCTTGTTTGACTGCAGTAACTATTCCACTCGTTTTGCCGGTCAGGTTGACGAATTTGACCCGCAAGATTATATAGAAAAGAAAGAAGCTAAAAAAATGGACCGGTTTATCCAGCTCGGTATTGCCGCGGGTAAACAGGCCTTAGCTGATTCTGGGTTAGCCATTACTGATGACAATGCGCACCGTGTAGGTGTGGCTATTGGATCCGGCATTGGTGGTCTTGAACAGATTGAACAAAATCATATTAAGTTGATGAAAAGTGGTCCTAAGCGGGTATCTCCGTTTTTCGTGCCATCGACCATAACCAATATGATTTCAGGCTTTCTTTCCATTATGGAAGGACTTAAAGGTCCTAACCTTAATATTGTAACGGCTTGTACCACTGGTGTGCATAACATTGGTGTTGCTGCCCGAACCATTGCTTATGGCGATGCCGATGCCATGTTGGCGGGGGGCGCAGAAGCGTCTATTACGCCACTGGGTGTTGCCGGTTTCGCTGCTGCCCGTGCATTGTCGTCAAATAACGATGCGCCGCAGGCCGCGAGTCGTCCCTGGGACAAAGACAGAGATGGATTTGTCATGGGTGAAGGCGCGGGGGTAATGATGCTTGAGTCTTATGAGTCAGCGGTTGCGCGTGGTGCAACCATTTATGCGGAGCTTACTGGCTTTGGTATGAGTGGTGATGCCTATCACATGACATCGCCGCCTGCTGATGGCGAAGGTGCAGCCCGTTCAATGGTCAATGCACTGGCGGATAGTAATATTGATGGCAACCAAATTGGTTACGTCAATGCCCATGGTACTTCAACACCGGCAGGTGATGTTGCTGAAGTGGCTGCGGTTAAGCGAGTGTTTAAAGAGCACGCGTATAAGGTGCTCGTCAGTTCAACGAAATCCATGACTGGACATTTGTTGGGGGCTGCAGGCTCGGTTGAAGCTATCTTTACTGTGCTGGCATTACGCGACAAAATGGCACCTCCCACGATTAATCTTGATAATCCGGGTGAAGGGTGTGATCTTGATTTTGTGGCCCATACCGCGAAGCCTTTTGAAGCGGATTACGCCTTATGTAATTCATTTGGCTTTGGTGGTACAAACGGCTCCCTAGTCTTCAAGCGTGTTTAGTCGTTGGCATTATTATTAGAAGGCAGCCTTAGGCTGCCTTTTTTATTGTCAGGGAAAAGGGGAAGTGTGTTATTAAAAAGACCTGTTTTCCTTAACGCTGCCCACATGAATTTAAGAAAGGAGACTGGTATACTCCCACTCCATTAAGGAATAAGGATACAGGTGAAGATGGGTGCGGATAATCACCGGGACAGAGCCTTCCAGTACGGTGATGGTCTCTTTACCACACTAGCGGTACGAAACAAAAAACCACAATTATGGCCGTTGCATAAAGCGCGGTTGTTAGATGATAGCCAGCGACTCGCGCTGCCGTTAGAAATTGACCCGTTGGAACGGGAAGTACAGGCACAGGCAAGATCGTTAAACAACGGCGTGATAAAAATCCATCTTTCCGCCGGCGAGGGAGGCCGAGGCTACCAGCGTCCAGCTGAACCTAAACCAGTGATCACCTTCTCAACCCACCCAATACCCTCGTTTTATCGCCAATGGCAGGATGTGGGCATTGATGTTGATTTTAGTCCGGTAAAGCTCGGACACCAGCCATTACTTGCCGGTATAAAGCATCTTAATCGCTTAGAGCAGGTACTTATTAAACAAAAGCTGGTAAAAGATGATGCCATTGTTTGTGACATGAATGATAACCTCATCGAGGCCAGTGCAAGCAATCTGTTTTGGTATGCGCAAGGTGCATGGCATACCCCTGCAATCACCCATTGTGGTGTAAAGGGCGTGTTTCGGACATTTGTGTTAAAGGTGTTAGCGTTACTTGAGCAGTCGGCCTTGGAATCCTTGTATCCTAAACAACAATTATTAACGGCAGAAAATGTCTTTTTGTGTAACTCGTTGATGCACATTGTTCCAGTAAAAAGACTCTTTCATGAAGACGGTGTGTGTGAGTTCTCAATTGATCGGGTGACTCAACTACAACATGCGGTAGCAACAAGGTTGTTGGACGTTAATGAAAGTCTTTTATAGTGCCCTGATCCTGCTGGTGATCCTTGTCATGGTGATTATTGGCTATGGTTGGCAGCAAATACAATTACTTAATGCGCCGGTACAGCTTACTCATACCCAGTTTTATCAAGTGAAAGCGGGCGATTCCGCCATAGCAGTGATGGATGATTTACGGGAAAAAGGGATAACATCGGTATCCCGTTTGGTGAGTCGTATTTGGTTTAAACTAGAGCCAGATATCAGTCAGGTACGCGCTGGCGTGTTTCAACTAAAACCCGATATGAGTCTGCATACGGTTTTTACCCTGCTGGCAAAAGGGAAAGAATATCAATTTAAGGTGAGTCTGGTAGAAGGGCTCACCCTTAACCAATGGTTGTTATCCATAAAAGCAGCGCCTTATGTCATGAATGACTTAGAAGACAATGTGGCGTTGCAGTTATCTAACCAGTTACAGGGCATTGCGGGTATGCCCGAGGACGCCTATCCCGAGGGAATATTTCTGGCCGATACATATCATTACGCCGCGGGCTTTAAAGGCAGTGACATTTTGCTTAGAGCAAATCATGCCATGGTGGCCTACCTTGAACAGGCCTGGGATGGCAGAGACAGCCAATTACCTTATCAAACGCCCTATGAAGCGCTTATCATGGCCTCTATTATAGAAAAAGAGACCGCGGTGCCCGCTGAACGGCCGCGTATCGCTGGGGTTTTTGTTAACCGGCTACGAAAAGGTATGCGGCTACAAACCGATCCTACGGTCATCTATGGGATTGGCGCGGCTTTTGATGGTAATCTCACAAGGGCCCATTTACGGGAAAAAACACCCTATAACACCTATGTTATAAAGGGATTACCACCAACGCCTATTGCAATGCCTGGACGGGAAGCCATTCATGCGGCGTTACATCCCGCCCACACGGATGATTATTATTTTGTATCAAAGGGTGACGGCAGTCATCAGTTTTCTGCTACGCTGGAAGCGCACAATCGTGCGGTTAATCAGTATCAGCGCGCTAAAAATAGAGAGTAACATGTCGGCAAAATTTATCGTCATTGAAGGCTTAGAAGGTGCGGGTAAAAGCTCCGTCATCAGTGTTGTTAGAGAGTTTATTCGCCAACTGGGGCAACAGTGTATTTGTACCCGGGAACCTGGTGGTACCCCCATGGCGGAAGCCATTCGGGAGTGTGTAAAGGGCGATTGGCAGGAGTCTATTGCCGAAGAAACTGAATTAATGCTTATGTATGCTGCTCGGCGTCAGTTACTGGTTAATGTGATCCAGCCGGCGTTAAGTAAGGGCACATGGGTCATCGGCGACCGTCACGATATGAGTTCATTGGCGTATCAAGGCGGAGGCCGGGGTATCCGTTATGACAAAATTGCCCCATTGCGTGATTTATGCCTACAAGTGTTCCAGCCCGATCTCACCTTGTACCTTGATGTGGATCCAGAGGAAGGCCTTAAACGGGCCAGAGGGCGAGGGGAGTTGGATCGTATAGAACGTTCCGGTTTGGCGTTTTTTGAGCGTACCCGAGCCCGTTATCTTGAATTGGCCAATCATGATACGTCTGTTTTTGTTATCGATGCCATGCAACCCATGGCTGAGGTACACCGTAAAGTGAAAGAAACCTTACAGGTGCAGGTAGCATGATTTTACCCTGGTTGGAACAGTCCTTTTTTCAATTCACCAAACGTAGCCTAGAGGGCAATCTGCATCATGCCCTGTTATTAAGTGGGCCGGCGGGGTTGGGAAAGCAAATACTGGCTGAAACCTTGGCTGATGTTATTTTGTGTCGGCAACTGACCGCACAGGGGGCATGTGGCCACTGTCAGAGTTGTCAGCTGGTTAAAGCGGGCAGTCATCCTGATTTTTATCGCTTGACGTCTGAAAAGCAATTGGGGGTCGATAAGATCAGGGAAGGGATAGGCAAACTTAACGGCACTGCCCAGTTAAGTCATAATAAAGTACTTGTTATCCCCCATGCAGACACTATGACTGAGGCAGCATCCAATGCGTTGCTTAAAACATTGGAAGAGCCTACCAAAAATACATTTATTATATTAATCACGAATAAGAAAACGGCGCTGTTACCAACCATATTAAGCCGCTGTGAAAAACACACCTTTGGACTTCCTTCTATTGCGGTAACGCGCCATTGGTTGCAGGAACAAGGGTATGATGGTGTGTCTGATGGCTACGCAAAAGCGTATGGCTATGCGCCTTTAATCATCCGCGACAGTTTAAGTGAGGCCGACGAAGGTCTTTCCTATGATGAGTTTACCCAAGGGCTTACCGGCCTTAAGCAGGGTGCGTTATCACCTAGTGAATTGGCGTCAAAATGGCAGGATTCAGCGTTATTGGTGGTATCCTGGTTGCAAGCCGAAGCCCATCATCGATATATTGGTTCTCAGCAGGATAACGACTATCAGTTATGTGTGCGTTGCCAGAAAGCGAAAAAACACCTTCAGCATGCAGGTGTCAATAAAATCGTGATCTTATCCGGGTTACTTGACGTTTTCTCTGTAAATTGAAACAAGACAACAGGTGTATAAAGTTTGTTTGTAGATTCTCATTGCCATTTAGATCGTCTTAGTGACGAAAATGCTGATTTATCCGCTACATTGGAATTTGCCCGTAACCGCGGTGTAGAACATTTTCTTTGTGTGTGTGTGTCGGTGGAAGATTTCCACAGTATGAAAGAAAAGGTGGCTCCGTTTGCTGATGTTTCGGTATCGTGTGGTGTGCATCCATTACATCAGGAAGACGCCTGCGATTACGAAACCTTGCTGAATAAAGCGGCGGATCCCTGTGTGGTGGCAGTGGGCGAAACGGGTTTAGACTACTTCTACAGTGCAGAAACCAAAGACATTCAACGCATTTCCTTCATTGATCATATTAAAGTGGCTAATGTGTTGAATAAGCCACTGATTATTCATACCCGTGGAGCGCGCCAAGATACCCTGGATCTGTTAACACACTATAAAAAGCCGGAAACCAAAGGGGTGTTACATTGCTTTACTGAAGATCTGGACATGGCGCTCGCGGCGATTGATTTGAATTTTTATATCTCTATTTCGGGCATTGTGACCTTCAATTCGGCCAAATCCTTAAGAGAAGTTGTAAAAGCCTTACCACTGGATAAATTACTCATTGAAACCGATTCACCCTGGTTAGCACCCGTACCCCATAGAGGAAAAGAAAATCAACCTGGGTATGTGGTTGAGGTGGCCGAATTTATCGCGGATCTTAAAGGGATAAGTGTTGCAGAGCTGGCCCGGGTCACCACGGCTAATTTCTATACTTTGTTTGATCATGCAAAACCACGCCGATAACCCATCCATTCCGTGGATCCCTCGACTAATTAAAAGCCTGCAACTTTCCCGACAAAGCCCGGAAAGTCGGTATTTTCAGCTGGCCACCTGTAATGCTGAGGGCAAACCAAGTAATAGAAGTTTGGTGTTTCGCGCCATGGATGAGCTCCATGGCGCGATATTTGTTGTTTCGGATTTGCGAACGGATAAGATCGCAGATTTACGCAATAATGATCAAGGTGCCATTTGTTGGTATTTTGCCCATACTCGGGAGCAATATCGATTTGATGTAAGGGGCACCATTTTGTCATTGATTGACGATGGCAAAACGGTGGCAACCTATTGGCATAATATGTCCGAGCCAGGGAAAAAACAGTTCCTGTGGGGCGTGCCTAAAACACCAAGAGCTCACCGAGAACCTTTAAAAGCCAATCAGCAATCCAATGATCCTCCCGAACACTTCTGTGTGATTAAATTTACTGTGGAAAGGGCTGATTACCTTTGCCTAAAAGGTAATCCTCAATATCGTCACCTGTATGAAAAGCAACAAGGGGAGTGGCGCACAGCCCATGTTATCCCTTAGTGCTTTTGTATGTTAGATGATTAACAAGGACTAGAAAAAAGACTTTATGGGATGGCTGCCGCGATACAAGGCGATGATACGATCATCACTGGCCGGTGAACCTACAGCGTAACGAATCGCAGTGGCCACATCTTCTCGAGAGATCACTGCGTCGTTTCTGTGCTTCGGCATGGTATTTTGCATCATGCCGGCACCTTTTTCATCGAGTAAGGTTCCGGGGCGTAATAGGGTGTATCTAAGGCCACTGGTGATGAGGTGTTGATCGGCCATATGTTTTGCCACCAGGTAGGGCTTGATGTCAGAGGGAAGATCATCTGGCGCATCGGCACCCACAGAACTTAACATAACAAAACGCTGCGTGCCTGAACTCTTGGCGTATTCCACGGCATTTCTTGCTGCCCATAAATCAATAAGTAGGGTTTTATCTGCCCCCGTGCTACCGCCGGATCCGGCGGCAAACACCACCTGATGACAGTCGTGGAAAACATCAGAAAAGTCATCTTCTAAATCTCTTTCACATATGCTCAGGTTGTCACTATCTATGTCGCTAAGTTTACTGGCATCTCGCACTAAAGCCTTAACGGTAAACTCATTTTCGAGCAATTGTTGGGTGGCCATTTTTCCTACGTTACCGCTGGCACCTATAACTAGAACATCCGTCATGGAGCACTCCTTTTATTAAATAGAGATTTTTTGTTCGCAATAGGCGCCCAATTAGATCAATCATCGCCTTTAAGTGACGTTAAGGTGGGCTCGGTGACATAGTTAAAATAGCCAGAAGTATTAGGATCAGACTTTAGACAGGCAACATTGTTTAAACTTTTTTCCACTACCGCAAATGCATGGCTCGTTGCGCCCTTTTTTAATATAGCCAGTATCAGGGTGTAAGTCGCCCGAGTGGTATCGCCAGGCTTCATTTTCTAAGATAAATGAGGAGGTCTCGTGCAGTCGTCCAAGCTTGCCTTTTTCACTATACCAGGCTATAAATTCAACCTGTTGTGAACTGGGTAAGGCCACAATGTTTAAGGTGAGCCAAGCGGTATGGGCTGCGGCAGTACGTAGATCATCCACCGTTAAGTTGGCCCTTGATGCCAAGGTGTAGGTGGCCAGAATATAATCGTAATCTGATAACGCATAAGCGGTAAAACGTGAACGCATCAGACTTTCTGGCGTTGTTGCCGTCTTCATACCCTGTAGGATAGGTTGACAACAGGCCGAAAAGGAATGGCCGCTATTACAGTAACATTTCATGGGTGTAGAGGTCATTTAATGATGGCAAAAGTGTACACCGCAAAAATGTAGGGGGCAATGAATTACCAAGGCCCCATAACGACGTTTTTTAACGCATAGCCATTGTCATCATTAACCACCTGCAAATTAACAATGGATACGGCATAGCGATGGCACAACATACGGATCTTGTCACGCTCTTGAGCTTTCAAGGTTAAATTTTCAACATAAATTGTTTTACACTGCCCACTGGTAATGAGTTTCGCTATCCAAGTCGGCACTTCTTCTTCCGTGGGTTTTTGAATACGAATACTGTGTGGCGTGTCCTTTTTAAAGGCAACGGAATCTGCAAGTAAATAAGACCAACCCCGAGGCCGACTAAGGGAAGCCGGGGAACCTTCAAAGGCAAATGAAAGCTGAGCGACGTTATTTGAAATTTGCATAATCATTCCTGTTTGTTTGTACAGTGTATGGATATACAGTAGTTGTAAATGAAACAGGAAGCAAGTCTTTTTTGCATAAAAAAACACCGCTGTAGAAGCGGCGTTTAAATGGCTGACAGATTAGCTGTTTATTTTCAATAGTCTCAGAATACGTTGACGACTGAGTACAAGCAGGATAGCGCCTATCCAGTAAAATACCGGTGATTGCCAACCCGTCTTCAATGCCCAAGTGTAATGGAGTATGGCGAGGCCTAAGGCCAGATACACGAAATTGTGGAGGGTTTGCCATTTCCGTCCCATCTTGCGGCGTACTTTATTGACAGAGGTAATGGTCAATAAGAGTAAAATAATTAAGGCGGTAAACCCCACCATAATATAGGGTCGCTTAAGCAGTTCACTACCGATAAGGGAAAAATCGAAACCGAGCTCAAAACCGATGTAAGTTAAAAAGTGCATTAACGCATAAACAAAGACATAAATACCACTCATCCGTCGATAGGTGATCAGATCGCCACAAGGCAGCCGTTGCGCTAAGGGGGATAAGGCCAGGGTAAATAGCAATAAGTTGATTGCCATTATTCCCGTTGCGTTAAGTAGTGCTTCTACCGGATCGCCACCAAGTTGGTCGTTTATTCCGGCGTAAAATAGCCACACCAAATACCCCACGGCAAAAAAATGAAACAGGGTTTTGGTGACAATACGTTGCTTTGCTGGGATCCTAACGGGGCGATTAAACAGTTTTTTCATCAGAATTGTTTCGTCAAATCCATATTGGCATAAAGCGGGGCCACTTCCGAATATCCGTTAAACAGTTGCGTTGGGATGCGGGTTTGCTTGAATAATCCTCCACGGGTTATGCGACGCTCTGAGGCCTGGCTCCACCGAGGATGATCCACATTAGGGTTAACGTTGGCATAAAAGCCGTATTCTTGTTTAGCCAGTTGATTCCAGGTAGTCGGCGGCTTTTTGTCCGTTAAGGTGATTTTAACAATGGATTTGATACTCTTAAATCCGTACTTCCAAGGCACAACCAAACGAATGGGCGCGCCGTTTTGTCCGGGCAGGGTTTTGCCATAAACCCCCACGGCCATCATCGTCAATGGATGGGCTGCTTCATCAAGACGCAAACCTTCTATATACGGGTAATCGAGCCCGCCGCCAACAAAGGCGTTTCTAATACCTGGCATTTGGGTTGGCGAATCTAAGGTTTCAAAGGCAACGTATTTAGCGCTAGAAAGCGGTTTTGCCATGGCAAGTAAATGACTTAACTGAAAACCTGTCCAAGGAATAACCATGGACCAGGCTTCAACGCAACGTAAACGGTAGATCCTTTCTTCTAAGGCGAATTTGGAAAATAACTCTTCGTAACCTAGGGTGATGGGGTTTTCTACCATGCCGTCAATGGAAAGGGTCCAAGGGTCCACTTTAAAGTTCTGTGCGTTTTTGGCCGGATCTTCTTTTCCCGTCCCAAATTCATAGAAGTTATTAAATTGGGTGACTTTTTCATAGGGCGTTAGGGTTTCATCCTGCCCCCATGTGGTGTTCTGTTTAAAATCCAGAGGGCGGGGGGCTGACACGGCCGTTTCCTCATCGTCACTGAACCAACCAAAGGCGTTGGCACCACCACTTAATAACGCCCCCGTACCTAAAAAGCCCATTTGTTTTAGAAGCTTGCGGCGTTGTGTATATATCGTCTCGTCAGTAACGTCGTTATCTTTTAGCACCACAGTAGGGGTAAATCGCCTAGTCATAATTCGCCTTGTCCGCATTCTCTATACAGTAATTAAAACAGACCCCGCAAAAGGAGGAAAAATTTCACGCTTATAGAGAATAGGTGCAAAAACACAAAAGCAGGGGATTAATTTGCCCCAGGATCTCCCCCATTGCCGGGGCCGTACTCCCTTGTGTTTTTATCGGGTTACATCAAACCATCAAAATGTGCGGTTTGTTTAGGCGTAAAAAGGGTAGCATAGAGTCTTGATGCAAATTCATCGGTCATACCCGAGATATAATCGGCAATGACCCGGTAGCCATTATTTTGTTGCTCGGCTCGTTGCCAACGAATGCGGGTGTTTTCCGGCAGTAGTCGCTGGGGTTCGGCGCTAAAGGCTTCAAAAAGCTCCATAACAATTTGCTGACCCTTATACTCGAGTAATTGTACTTCGGGTTTTTTGATCACTTTTTGTAATACAAAATCTTTGAACATCCCTAATGCTTTTCCGTGCTCTTCTGGCATAACAGCCTGATAACGCAGTAACGGGTGGGTGAAATGGGGAATTTCTGCAATGGTAATGGCGGTAATAAAACAATTCACCAGAGCACCAATGGCATTTTTACGTTCATGGTGCTGATCGCTAAATAACCGCTCGGTGAGGGCTTCAATAGATGCAGATAGCCAAGGCACAGAGCGAGACTGTAAGGGGGATGTGATCGCCCCTTCAAAATCCTGTTTGCTGACCATTTTCATGACAATGGCATCTTCAAGATCATGGATCCCATAGGCAATATCATCAGCCAGTTCCATAATTGAGCAATCGAAGGACTTAAAACGGGTTTTACTGTGTTTATCCTCTGCTTGCTGATAGTGCATAAACTGGGCTTTGTCGCTGGCGTTTAACGGGCTAAGCAGCCAGTCAAAAAGGGGGGCATCACAGCGATACAGACCTTTGGGTGGGTGCCAATGAGAGGCCTGTAATTGTCTTGGCGAAGCCGGGCGGGTACCAACACATGCTGGATTGGTAAGGGCATCAATAAAATTAGGGTATTTGACCAAGCCAAGAATGCAGCGACGACAGAGGTTCATACCGTGATCTTGGGTATAAGGCTCTAACAGACAAATAATGCGGAATGTCTGTGCATTGCCTTCAAATCCACCATGGTCATGCATCATATAATTGAGGGCGATTTCTCCGCCGTGACCAAAAGGCGGATGGCCGATATCATGCGCTAAACACAGCGTTTCAATGAGGTTAGCGTCCAGTTGGAGTAAGTGAGTTTGGTGGGGATATTTGCCTTGTAACTGTGCGGTTATACCAGTGCCGATTTGTGCGGCTTCTAACGAGTGGGTGAGCCGGGTACGATAAAAGTCGCTTAAGCCAACGCCGAGCACCTGAGTTTTGGCTTGTAATCGGCGAAAGGCCGCAGAATGTAACACCCGTGCCTTGTCCCGTTGATAGGGATTACGGTGGTCGCCATCACGACTTTGATTTCGGGGTAAGCGTCTGGCATGCCATGCAGATTGGTCAAATTCAGTTTGGGGCTTATCCACGGATTTCTCTCTTTTTTTAGGTGTCCTGTTGGGATAGTTCATCCACGCTTACAAGACAATTATCAGCAAAGGTATCTAGAAGATACTGAACTTCGGGTAAGGTTTCTTTAAAGTGCGCCAGCATTTTGTCCAACCTATGTTTTACCGGCACAAACTCTCGGTTGCCAAGTTGGATCTCATCGCATGCCTTTAAATAGGCAGATATTAGATCAGCGGCTTTCACTACGGCTTTATAGTCAGGATCAACATTCGACTGAACCAATAGGTTAGCAAAATGTTTTTGTAAAGGGGCCGGTAGTGAGGACAGGCACTCCCGCTCAGAGATTTCCTCAAGTTTCTTAAATTCCCGGGTAATGTGAGGGTTATGGTATTTCGTCACGTGGTTAATATCAGATAACTTGGTTTCTGATACTTCATGGTACAAGGCCATCGTTGCGGCTTTTTCCGGATTTAACGTGCCGGAGAAATATTCATTACGGATAACCGCCAGTAGATGAGCAATCACCGCCACCTGATGAGAATGTTCGGCGATATTTTCCCGCTTTACGGTATGCATCAATGCCCACCGCTTTATCAACGGCATGCGTATGATCCAGGCAAGAAAGGTACTTTTCGAACCTGTCATTGGACTGTCCTTTTTGCCTGAGATCCTGCGACCTTAAGCATGTTGATTGTAATACTGAAAAAAGTTGCCGATACGGGTGATCGCGGGCTTTAAAATATCCACATGAGGAAGGAATACCAGCCTAAAGTAGCAGCCATCATTTAAATTAAATGCACGGCCATGTACCAATAGAATCTTTTCTTCGTTAAGCAAATCGAAAATCATTTGCTCATCATTGGTAATATTAAATTTACTGGCATCCACACTGGCAAAACAATACATGGCCCCCTTGGGTTTAACGCAATGTATTCCTGGGATACTGTTAAGCATATCAGAGGTTACATCCCGCTGTTGTTTAAGCCGGCCTCCATCGGTGACTAAATCGTTTATACTCTGGTATCCACCTAAGGCCGTTTGAATGGCACTTTGACAAGGTACATTGGCACACATTCGCATGGAGGAAAGCATGTTTAAGCCTTCAATATAATCTTTGGCGATGCGTTTATTGCCGCTTACCACTAACCAGCCTGAACGGAAACCCGCCACGCGATAGTTTTTCGACAGCCCACCTAAGGTGACACAAAAGACATCATCGGTTAACGACGCGATACAGGTATGTTTGTATCCATCATAAAGAATTTTGTCATAAATCTCGTCAGAGAAAATGACCAAACCATGTTCTTTGGCCACATCCACAATCTGTTGCAGTAAGGCTTTATCGTATACCGCACCGGTGGGGTTGTTGGGATTGATAATGACGATTGCGCGAGTTTTGCTGTTAATTTTACTTTTTATATCGTCGATATCAGGAAACCAGTCGGCTTGTTCATCACAGCGATAGTGTACAGGTGTACCGGATGAAAGACTTACCGCCGCAGTCCAAAGGGGATAGTCGGGGCTGGGTAACAAGACTTCATCCCCAGTATTTAACAGCGCCTGCATCGCCATCATGATCATTTCACTGACGCCGTTACCGATATAAATATCGTTAATACGAATATCGGCAATATTCATTTGTTGATAATACTGCATGACGGCTACACGTGCGGCATAGATACCGGAAGAGTCAGAATAGCCCTGGGATGTCGGCAGATTATGGATAACATCTTTGAGAATATCATCAGGGGCTTCGAAGCCAAATGGCGCGGGATTTCCAATGTTTAGTTTGAGTATGCGGTGACCCTCATCTTCCATCTTGCGTGCTTGCGCAGCAATTGGCCCCCGGATGTCATAGCATACATTATCCAGTTTATGAGAGCGTTCTACAGGTTTCATTACAGCATCTGTCTTAAATTAAGGAGACTGACAGATTAGCGCATTGACTGGGTAATTGTTAAGCCTAAATTGTTATCTTTATCATCATTTTGTGGTGATATTGCTTTTTCTTTTGCGTCTAATTGACTTCAGGGGCGGATTTTTTTGCTCATCTTCCATTTTTACCAATATGAAGGTGATATACATTTTAGTGGGTAATGACAAGATCATACCAGTGGCAACCAGACAGGCACTGATAACAATACCCGTTACGCCCATTTTTTCAATGGTAGCACTAGAGGTGTGACACCAAACACCAAGTAAAATCATACTAATGCCGGTGCACATCATGATCTTTAAGAGTTTAAGTAACGTTTTATCTGACATTATTTTGTCCTTTTTGGAATTGTCAGCATACGCCTATTTTACTGGGGCACTCTTGATATACATCAGTGAGAACGAAGAGTGAAACTTGTTTAACTGTCCAAATGCATGGTTGATCCCTTAAGTGGATATCATCTTCATGGGGTGAGTTTTTTAATTCTTGCCGGAGCCATTTTCATTGCTGCCCATTCGGCAAATTCCTGGTATGTACAGCAGTCGGATTGTCCTTTTCCATTGCCTTCTACCACGCGATAAATAAGCAGGTGTTGTTGTTTATTCTCGTGTTGTCGCTCATCAATAACCTGCCTAACAGACCAGAGTTTACCGGGTTTGTTATTGGTATAAAAAGCACCCATCTCCAGTTCAAAACCGGCAATTAACTCTTCATGGAGGAGGGCGTCAGCTAAATCAATGATGTGCTTAATTTGCTTGTCGCTGGCATCAACAACCAATTCGGAGCGGGCAATGGCTTCATGAATATGTCGCATTTTGATTTGTCGCGTGTCGGGGTGATAGCCGATACCCCGATAGCGCATAAAATATTGGGGGTAGCGTCGCCACTGGAAAAAGTTGTTAAAGCAAATAGCAATGCTAAAGAGCACCACACAGTTAATTAAGGTTGGGCAGATCACATAGCCGTATTCAAGTTCTGCAATACCTGGCCCACCAATAACCGCCGCCAACGCCGTAGCTCCGCCAGGGGGATGCAGAGAGCGGGAGAGATGCATAATGAGTATTGAAGATGCCACAGCCACCGGCGCGGCCAATAAAATATTGTCAATAAAGAGTGCGCAGGTGACGCCCACCGCGGCAGAGAGTAAGTTTCCGACGAAAAATGCCCAAGGGGTTGAGAGTTGTCCGTGGGGCACGGCGAAAAGCAACACCGTGGATGCCCCCATTGACGGTAAGATCGCCAGTGAACCTTGGGTATCGGTCAGTAGTGTTGTGATATAAAACGAACAAAAAATGGCCATCATGCCACCGACGGTAGAGATAACCTTTTCTGAGGTTACAACATGGCTTTGAACGCCCAAAATGCGGTGTACGGTTTGTAGATTGATAAATTTAAATTTCATGATGGATAAATTAACTATTTGATTAATATGATATTAGGTGATTATGGCTATGTATGTTCGTGGTTACGCGGGTATTTGCTTTGATCGCGCTTATGAAAATGGACGGCAGATACTATATGACGGTTTGTTAACGTCATAGTCTGTTTTGCTATATTTCATTCTACTTTGTCACTGTACATAAGGTAGGGGTTTATGTTGTGTTTTTCGGTGTTTGCCATATTTAATTGGGCTATTAGATTAAATTCGGTATAAAAAACTGTGTTTACAGGTTGTTATTTTTTTTACAAACATTACTATTTAATCATGACTTTGAGGATGCCATGATTAATTACTGCAAATTAATTAAGAGTATTTTACTCACCCTACCCAATTAAGCCGAGCGTAGCTATACGTTCGGCTGCTTCTTATTATTTAAAATAATATAAAACTCATTTAGTCACTCCGCTGACTTTCTATCGTTTATAAATATTGTGATTTTTACTTTGAATGAAAAGTCAAAGGGGATGAGGCTGCTTGTATATAAATTTCTATGCCCTTTATTTTATTTTGAAGGAGGATGTTATGCAAAATAAACCTGATATTACAATTTCTTATGAAGATGTTTTAGAGATCGAAAAGCAATTGGAAAATATTGATTTGCCAGTAGAAGTTTACGATGCGTTAGAGGACGAGTTAGCCCGAGCTAACGTGGTGGAGGCCAAAGATCTCCCTAAAAATGTGATTTCCATTGGTTCTCAAGTCACATTCAAAATCGTTAAGAATGATCAGTGTTTTACTAAAACATTGTGTTTACCGTTTGATATGGATAAATACCCAGACAGCATTTCTGTTTTTGCTCCAATAGGCTCAGCGTTACTTGGTCTTAAGAGCGGACAAAAGATTAGTTGGATGACCCAAAATGGTAAACAAGAAATTAGTATTCTTAATGTGAAACAAAAAGTTAATTATTTTTTCTGTACGTAAAAAGTGAAATGTTGGATTTAATGGTAATGCTATGAATTATATAAACAATACCTTGTTGAGTTTGAGAGCGAGTAGTCCTGCTCAGGATGAGTTTTACCAAGCCGTTGAAGAAGTTTTATGTTCTTTAGCGCCGGTGTTGGAATCGAATCGTCTATACCAACAACAGGCTATTATCCAACGTATCGTGGAGCCGGAACGTCAAATATTTTTCCGCGTGCCTTGGGTGGATGACAAGGGCAATATTCAGGTAAATAAAGGGTATCGCATCGAGTTTAACTCGGCACTGGGGCCCTATAAGGGCGGTTTACGCTTTCATCCATCGGTGAATGCCAGTGTTATCAAGTTTCTGGGGTTCGAGCAAATATTCAAAAATGCCCTTACCGGGTTGCCTATCGGTGCGGGTAAAGGCGGCGCTAATTTCGATCCAAAAGGCAAATCTGATAATGAAATCATGAGGTTTTGTCAGTCCTTTATGACCGAATTATATCGTCATGTGGGCCCCAATACGGATGTGCCGGCGGGTGATATTGGTGTTGGCGCTCGTGAGATAGGCTATTTATTTGGGCAATATAAGCGCTTAACAGGCCGGTATGAAGGGGTTTTAACTGGCA
The DNA here is from genome assembly GCF_036697315.1 of Alteromonas sp. 14N.309.X.WAT.G.H12. NCBI lineage: Bacteria > Pseudomonadati > Pseudomonadota > Gammaproteobacteria > Alteromonadales > Alteromonadaceae > Alteromonas > Alteromonas sp. 14N.309.X.WAT.G.H12. Next base: position 8,711 of record NZ_JBAHZB010000033.1, on the reverse strand, counting down.
AGGGATTGTTGTGGGGCGGTTCGCTAGTACGAAAAGAAGCCACGGGATACGGCACCGTCTATTTTGCCGATTACATGCTAAATGATCGCAAAGAAAACTTGCAGGGGCAAACCTGTCTGGTTTCCGGCGCTGGCAATGTGGCGATCTATGCCATGGAAAAGTTATATCAACTTGGTGCAATTCCCGTTGGTTGTTGCGATTCATCGGGCACCTTGTACCATCAAGGAGGTATTGATTTAACCTTAATTAAAACCTTAAAAGAGGACAAACGGGTGAGTCTGGCCGAGTATCTTCATACCCATCCCTCGGCCATATATACGCCGGTAGCCGATTACCCCACGGGACAACACGCGCTTTGGCAATATACGGCTGATGCGGCCTTTCCTTGTGCCACCCAAAATGAAATCACCAAAACGGATGCAGAAACCTTGATTGCCAATGGGTGTAAGCTGGTCAGTGAAGGGGCCAATATGGCATCGACTCAAGACGCGGTTGAATGCTTTATCGATTCTGGTATTGCCTATGGGCCGGGAAAGGCGGCTAATGCTGGCGGGGTGGCCACTAGCCAATTGGAAATGGCGCAAAATGCCAGTATGCAGCGTTGGACTTTTGAGGATGTGGATAAGCAACTTATGCGTATCAGTAAAAGTATCTACCAGCAGGCCAGCGAAACGGCAAGGACGTTTGGGCAACCTAATAATTTAGTTTTAGGGGCCAATATAGCCGCATTTAAACGTGTTGCCGATGCAATGATTGAGCAGGGCGTTGTCTAACGTCCTTATTGAGGCTTTGCTTGTTGTGGGTTACTCGGTGTGATGGGACAAACTGTTCCTTTGTCCGGTGTGCACTTTTCATTAACAGCCTATAGTGATCCTCTGTAAAAGGAGGATGGTGATGAAATATACCTGTGTTGCACTGTTATTCATTTTCTTTACCCAAGCCCACGCCCAATTCATCGATGAAGGGGATCCCCACCGGGTTATTGAGCAACAGCAATTGGCAGAAACCTATCGGCCAGGTATCGACATTGGCGATTATCTCATTAGCGAGAAACTCGACGGGATCCGCGGGCGTTGGACCGGCGACAGGCTTATCAGTCGCAATGGCAATCCAATTAGTGCGCCTAAATGGTTTACCCAAAATTGGCCAAGTTATCCCATGGATGGCGAGTTATGGACAAAGCGCAACGACTTTGAACAAATTGCCTCCATTGTTATGAGCACGAAAGGAGATGAACGATGGCACACCGTTACCTTCATGATATTTGATTTACCGATTAAGAATAAACCCTTTATACAGCGTTATCACCTTATGCAAGAGCTGGTTGCAAGGGCACAGAGTCCGTATTTACGCGTTATTCCTCAATACCCTTTGCAATCAAATTTGGCACTTCAGGAAAGACTAACCGAGGTGACGGCGGCTGGCGGTGAAGGCTTGATGCTGCACTTAAAGCAGGGTTACTACCAAAATGGAAGAAGCAAGCATTTGCTTAAACTCAAGCAATTTAATGATGATGAGGCACAGGTTTTAGCCATTGTTGAAGGCAAGGGGAAGTATGCCGGTATGATGGGCTCAATGGTGGTACAAACGAAAGCCGGGATAAAATTTAAAATTGGCTCCGGTTTTAGTGATACCCAGCGGCGTCACCCGCCGGCCATTGGCAGTTGGATCACCTTTAAATATTACGGGTATACGAAAAAAGGGATCCCTCGTTTTGCCACCTTTATGCGTATGCGGCCAAATGAAGATAACCCTGCCTTGCAATAAGACATCATAAGGGGAAAACGGGTGTTTTTCCGCCCTCGCAGATGTAGAAAACTTTCCTTGAGTGTAATTTTATTACATAAATACGCAGTTTTTGCCAACGACGCTTGTTAAAAAAAACAACTAAAGAACAAAAAACGATCAATTTTAGCCCCGTCATTTAGACTATATTTAAGCTTAATTAAGTTTATGTAGATGCTTTGGTTATATAGAAGATTACCTAATTCAATTAAAACAATGGCTTAATAAGTTATCAGCTAATTAACAAGTGTATTTACCTAGCCTTTACGCACCTGAAACAATAATACAACAGCATTTTCTTTCATTTTATAGCATAACTATAGGCGTCGATTGAGCACGGGTTCATCGAAATAAGTAAAGTTCGCCAAAACTTGTTGAGGAAATGATGATGAAAGCACTAACTAAAACCCTTATTGCGACACTTGCTGCCGCAGCCACAATCGCACCTGTTACAGCAAAAGAATTCCGTTTTATTGGAGATACTCAATATGCGGGTTTTTGTAAAGCCGTTGCTACTGATGATGTTCGTGCGCTTCGTGCCAATTTAAGCCGCAACGTAGGTCGTATTGCTGCGACCGAGCGTGAAGTATTACGCATGTTAACTGCAGATGATGGTTTAACCTGTAATGGTGAAAACCTGATTAACTTTTCTGTGCAACGAGATGCATCTGCCGTACATGACTTCTTAACCGCACGTCTATAAACGTGGGGTGTTTTGTATACCGGGTCGTCGCTGTTTTTCATGTGGTAGCGCCGCCCGGTTCCATGCAAAATAAAGGTTTAAATCCAGCGCTCAATTCGCGTTTTACTACGGATCACCAGCTGTTGAAAGTGGAAGCGTAGTTTAAGCAATGCTACGTAGGTCAGTGGGACCAAAATGAGACTGGTTAACGTAGAAAATAGCAAGCCGCCAATAATCGCAATGGCCATTGGTGCATAGGTAGGGCCGTCGCCTCCTACTCGTGTAGTTCCTATTGCCAGTGGAATTAATCCCAGTACCGTTGTGGCCACTGTCATTAAGACTGGGCGTATTCGTGTCATACATCCCTGTTTGACTGCATCATATAAACGTACACCTTCATTCACTAACTGGTTAATTCTGTCAACCAGTACAATGCCGTTGTTCACCACAATACCCATTAAGATCAGCATGCCAATCATGCCCATTATCGACATGGCTGTATTGGTTAGCCAAAAGGCCCAAAAAACCCCGGTGAAGGAAAAGAGTAGTGAAGTGATCACTGCTGTAGGTAATAGCAGGGATTCAAACAAGGCGGCCATGACGATATAAATCATGGCGATGGCCAGTAACATGTTTAATTGCATGACGCCAAAGGCTTCATCTTGCCGTTGGAAACTTCCGTCGAGGGTCCAGGTATATCCTGCGGGAAGGGAAACATACGCCATGGCTTGTTGCAGTCGCTCTTGCGCCTGCTCAACGGTTACGCCCTCTTGCAGGTTGCCGCCAATGGATAACGCGGTTTGACGATAAACCCGTTTGATCTCTGATAACTGGGGAACCACGGTGATGTTCGCCACCATTCCCAAAGTAATTTGACGTTGGTTTACCTGCCCAATGGGTAAATTTTTAAGGGCTTTTAATGATCCTTGGGTGGTTTCCCCGTACATCAGACGTACGGCAATTTCGCCGGCATCGCCATAGCGAAACGTACGCAAATTGCTTCCCCGCAATGCCGTACTCATAAGATTGGCAATATTGTCCGGTTTTATTCCTAAGCGCCAGGCGTTGTCTTTGTTAACGGTGATTTGGTATTCAAATTTATCGGCGCCCATGTCTATTTTTACATCTTCTAGGCCGTCAATACGGGCAATCATAGGCAGAATACCTTCGGCCAATTGGCGCAAACGTAAAGATGACTCGCCGAGTAACGTCAGGCGAATGCCACCGCCATTTCCACTTTCCCACTGAAATGATGGTCGAGCGCGAACAAAGGGTGGCATGTTTTCACGTATACGGTCTTTTATTTCATCAAGGGTAACGGGTAACTCATCTTCTAAGGTAATGCCAGATATTGCATGGCCAGGCTCAAAATAGGAATAGACCTGTTTGATATGAAATTCAGCTTTATGTTCGTAAAGGTAGGCTTCCATTTTATTCACAGCTTTTTCGACTTCATCTAATCCGTAGTATTGGGTGATGTGGTAATCGAGCCATAATCGGCTGTCCCCACTGCCTTCATCATCACCACTGATTTCACCGAGTGGAAACGCGGTACTACCTAGAATACACAGGGCAATCATACCGGTGATTTTTTGATGATGTAGTGCCCAGTCGAGTATGTGTCCATATTTTTTGATATAGGGAGATTGGGATTTGTTTTGGGTTTTTGGGAGGGAAATTTTGGATACCAGCAACGGGATCAGGGTTTGTGCCAGAAACAAAGACGCGAACAAGGAAATGCAGATAGCAATCGCCACATGCTCAAGAAAAACAGTAACGTCAATTTTCACACCGACAATGTTGGGCAAAAATACGATGGCGGTGGTGGCAGTACCGGCAATAACGGCTAAGCTCACCCGGCTTATACCGGTTTGCGTCGCCCGTACCGAATTGGGATCAGTGCGCCGCGCTTGAATAATGCTTTCTGTGACAACCACCGCATTGTCAACGAGCATACCTACGGCCAACATTAATCCCATTAATGAAAGTATGTTTAGTGAATACCCCATCAAATACATGACGCCTAATGTGATACAGATGGAGAAGGGGACTGATAAAACAACAATAAAGGTGGTGGTCAATTGTCTTAGGAATAGATACAGTACGCCCACCGACAACAATGCCCCAAGAAGTCCTGCGGTTATCAGATCGCCAAGGGAAGAACTGACGCTCTTAGCGGTATCATTCATAACAAATAGATTAATGCCGTTAAATTCCGGATCGGATTGGACATTATTGATTACCGCCATGACCTTATCGGCGACCTTAACTAAATTGCTGCCTGATTCACGATAGATGTTAAATCCCACTGCATAGGTGCGATCAAGGTGACGGCCTTCCGTGCGCTGAGGCGTTTCGTAACGAATAGTGGCAATGTCTTTTAGTCGCACACCTTCTCTAACCAGTATATTTTCAAACGCTTTGATGTCGGTAAATTCACCCATCGGGTTAACAATGATTTTTTCCTTGGTCGCCAAGACACCCGCGGTGGCTGAAAAATTCGCCGATTGCAGTGTTTCATTCAATGCCCGGGTATCAATATGTAAAGCTGCTATTTTTTCCGGTAGCAAGCGAATAATGATCTGCTTTTTTAATACGCCATAGAGTTCCACTTTTGACACACCGGGAACCCGTTCTAATGGCCGTTTTAAATTACGTTCCAGTAAATCATAGGCGTTGCTTAGGTCGCGATCGCTGGATACCCGTAGTTGAAATACCGGCATATCATTCGTGTTGAATTTATATACCAGTACCCGTTCCACATCGTCGGGCAGATCTTGGAAGATGGCATCGATTTTTTCGCGAGCTTCAATACTTTTCGCTTTGATATTTTCATCCCAGTCGAATTCGATAAAAACTTGTGCGCGATTTTCGTAGGAGGTGGCCTGTATGCGTTTGATCCCTGACATGGTCGCCAGCACTTCTTCCACCGGCCGGGTAATCATTCTTTCTATTTGTGTGGGCGTGCCGTCTTGATAGGGTATTTCAACCACAATTTGGGGAATATCAATACCAGGAAATTTTTCCAAAGGTAATAAGCGCCCGGCAACAAGACCAAACAGCAACATGGATATAAAACACATGCCTACGGTGACAGGATGATTAAGGGCAAAACGGGCGATTGCGGCACCGCTCGGTGACGGTGAATCAGTCATTATACTGCTCCTTTGGATGTACCGTTGGCAATGCTGGCGCCATTAGCCTAAAGCGTTTGGTGTCGAACAGGCTGTAAAGAACGGGGATCAGGATCAACGTAAGTATGGTGGCAAAGAGCAAACCAAAAATGACCGTAATGGCCATGGGGGTTCTGACTTCTGCGCCATCACCAAAGCCAACCGCCATGGGAAATAAGCCTAGTACGGTGGTAAGCGTGGTCATCACAATGGGGCGCAATCGACTATTGCCCGCTTCTATAATGGCTTCTTGTTTGCGATATCCTTTTTCCCGTAATTGATTAATACGATCGACCAAGACAATGGCGTTATTCACCACGATGCCGCACAACATGATAAGACCGATAAACACCACCACAGAGATAGGTGTATTGGTGATCCACAATCCAAATACGGAACCGGCACCGGCTAAGGGAACAGCAAATAAAATCAGCAGGGGATGAAGTAGGGATTCAAATTGGGATGCCATCACCAGATATACCATAAAAATAGCCAACATTAATGCCAGTTGTAGGGAGGCAAAACTTTCTTCCATATCTTCGTTTTGCCCTGCAATCTGCGCTTTTATGGAAACGGGCAGGGAAATGGCGTTAATCTGCTTCTGTGCGTCTGCTATGGCATCGGCCAAATCGCCGAAGGCCAGATTCGCTTCCACTAATACCACACGCTGCTGGTTAACCCGTGTGATTTCCCTTGGCCCGGTACTCATGTAGACATCTGCCACCGCACTTAATGGAACGCCTATGTCGCTGGTAGGGTTAATAATGATATTAGCGACATCGGTAATGTTATCCCTTAGATGTCGCTGATTTCTGACTAATACATCCACTTTTTTGTCATTGATATTCAACTGGGTCGCCACCTGTCCGCCGACTTGTGCCGCAACCACGTCAGAGACGTGTTTAGCGTTTAAACCCAAGCGGGCTAAACGCGCATCGTTAAAGCGAATTTTCAATTCAGGATTTCCGGTTTGCACCGTTGAGGTGACATCGTTAAATCGTGGGTCGCTTTCCAATAAGGTGAGTAGTTTTTGGCTATATAGCTGTAGTTGGGTTAAATCAAAACCTTGTAACTGGATTTGTAACGGAGGGGCAAAACTAAACAATTCAGGCTCACCAAACTGGAACTGAACCCCTGCTTGTTGTTGTAAAAATGTGCGCAGGGCGTGCTTAACGTCAACAAATTCACCATTAAGATGATCAGAAACCATAACCACATTAAGTTGTCCCCAATGATCGCCGCCTTGGGAAGGGGCTGCGCTAAGCAAACTGCCTGTGCCCGCTAGCGAATAGGTGCGTTTAACGGTATCAAAATTGCCTGCCACTTGGGCTAAGGCCTTTAAAAGTTTGTCTGTTTCGGTTACGCGTGACCCTGCAGGAAGGGTGATTTCAACATTAAATTCGCCCTGGGACATCCGGGGTATCAGTGTCATACCCAGACGGGGAACTAAAAGACTACAGAGGACGGTGATGGCGACGGCGAACAACAACACCGCCACACGATGGGAAAGGGCAGCCTGCAACAATGCGTTATAGAGACGTTGTAGCCATGAAAAGCCCACGCCGACCATGGCACAAAGGGGAGAAAACGCCGCTTTCCCTATTTTTGTAATTATTTTATGTATGACCAGTAGCAGAGTAACGAATAATGCCGGACAAAATACAAACAGTAATCGCAGAGGAAAGAAAAGTATTTTCAGTATGATTGCAAACGCTGATCCTGTTGATTGGGATTTGGCAGAAGAGGCAAAGGTTTCTTCATGGTGCAATGCCTTTTTGGGTGCGCGAGCGGCTAAGGCGGGGATCACGGTAAGTGCCACTATTAACGAGGTTGCAAGGGCAAAGGAAACCGTGATGGCTTGATCGCTAAACAATTGACCTGCTACCCCTTCAACGAAGATAAGGGGAACAAAAACAGCCATGGTTGTGAGTGTGGAAGCCACAATAGCGCCGGCTACTTCTTTGGTTCCGTTGCTGGCGGATTCGGCATGGGTTGCCGAGAGGGTATTGCGGTGGCGATGGATATTTTCCAGCACCACAATGCTGTTATCAACCAGTAAGCCCACTGCCAAGGCAATACCGCCTAAGCTCATTATATTTAAACTAATGTCATTGCCGTACATCAAATTAAAGGTAGCGATCACGGACACGGGAATGGAAATAGATATGATCAAGGTTGTCCAGAAATTGCGTAAAAACAGATAAATCACCAACATGGACAATAAGCCGCCGATGATTGCTGACATTTTTACGTCATCGATAGCTTGCTTAATAAAAATGCTTTGATCATAAATCACATCCAAGATATAGCCGGGCTGAAGAGAGGCTTCCACCGCCTGTAAGCGGTCTGAAACCCGTTTTGCCACATCCACGGAATTGGCATCGCCTTCTTTATAAATGGCGATTTCTATACCTGATACACCGTCAAACCGAGTCACGGCATCAGGTTCTTTGTAACGGGTCGAAACTGTTGCAATATCTTGTAACTGAATATCTCGTCCTTGAAAACGGCGAATAAATGTCTTTTTAATTTCTGACACATTTTGATATTCGTTCAGTGTACGAACCAAAAAGGCTTCACTGCCGGTATCGATACGGCCACCTGCGGTGTTAACATTTTCTTCTTGTAAACGGGATATGATGAGCGCCAGACTGATCCCCACCTGACTGGCTTTTTGGGGATTGACTGCTACCTGGATCTCGTTTTCCAGTCCGCCACCTAAGCGTACTGACGCCACGCCTTCAATAGACTCAAGACGCCGTTTTATTTGCTCGTCGGCATAGAGGCGCATATTTTTTAACTGGGTGGCAGTGTCATCATTGACGCTGGTGTTGCCCCCCGGCATGGCTAATCCTAACTTCAATACCGGATCCATACTGGGGTTAAATTTAAGTAGTCGGGGTTTTTCTACATCCAAGGGTAATTGAAGTACATCCAGTTTTTCTCGGACTTCCAAACTGGCAAAGTCCATATCGGTGCCCCAGGCAAACTGGAGTATCACGTCAGATTGACCTGGCCGAGAAACGGATTTCACCGATTTGACGCCTTTGACCACACCCACCGCTTCTTCC
>NZ_JBAHZB010000032.1:0-35315 GCF_036697315.1 Alteromonas sp. 14N.309.X.WAT.G.H12 | reverse complement strand
GTGAAAGGGGGTACGGGGGATGATACGCCAGCGGGGGAGTAGCAATAAGTCATCCCTGGCGTCCCTAGCTGGAATCGAACCAACATCTAAGCCTTAGGAGGGCCTTGTTTTATCCGTTAAACTATAGGGACTCGCCCGCAATTATACGTAGAAAAGGCGTCGCTGTTAACCCCTCGTTTTTCAACAGGTTTTAAAAGAATGGTTCAGTGATTAAAAACACGGCGAGGGGAAGGGCTCGCCGTGGTGTATTTGTAGAGGTTTGTCTGCTTTATCGGTATTTGCGAATAAACTCTGCCAACTGGGAACCAGAAATGAGTTTAAAGTTTTGTTGCTGGCTTGGCATCACATTGTGACCATCCTGCACCACAAGCAGGCCGTCGGGTAGGGTTTTCCCAAGGGGGAATGAGATAGCTTCTAAGCCGTCTGTTTCCGAGGTGCCATCAATGCCGGTAGCAAAATCAGGAACGACATTAAAAGTGCCTAGTAAGGTGTGATCTTCGGTGGTGGTATAAACGGCGTAGCGATCATTTCCTTGACTCGATACCACCAGATAACGCTTACCGTCCACATCAAATAACGCCATCCCTTCAATATCGGCTTTGACTTTTCCGCCTACCCGGGCAATCAGTTTCGGTGAAGATGCGGGGACTTCTAAATTGCGTTTCCAGACGCCAACAGCTTCCTCGCCATAATATAGCACCCCATTTTCATCATCGGCCACGCAGCCTTCGGGCTGTGAGGGCACGGTAAAGGTGTCGACAATGGTCGCCTTTATCGTGTCGTTAACGAAGGATAAGCGGTGTCGCTCAACATGCCCGTCGGTATCGTTGGCCAATACATCCAGGGTGTTGTTGTGCTGATAAAGACACAAGCCATATAAATCGTTTAATGATGAGGGTAGCCTAGAGGTCAGGTTCGCTTTTCGCGTCATAGGGTCAAGCACAAAAATATCGATGGTTTTCGTTGTTCGATTGGTCGCGGCGGCAATGGCCAGCACGCCATTATCGGTTTGCCAGTGACGGCGTACATCCACGTTATTAAGACGACCGACAGCCAGATGCTGAAGTCGTTGACCGGATAAATCATAAAGATCCAGCCCTGACTTTTTGTCGGTGCCCAGGATGACAGACGTTTCAGGTGCATCGTCTACATACCAGATGGCGGGGTCGTCAGCGGCATCGCCAAAACGGGCTACCGGATCGGTTTGCGCAAAGGCGGTAAGACTCCCATCTACCGCCACGGTCTTTGCTGGTATCTGGCTTGGTTGTGCGGGCAAAGACACGGTATACAGTGATGCGCTTTTATCATCATAGACACCGGCAATGATGTCACTGTGATGTGATGTAATTCGTACGGATTCCAGCTGATAGTCGCCGGTTAAAGGATAGGCGTTTAGCTTTTCCTTGTTGTATACATACAGGGCGTTATCGGCCGGAGAAACCGTCACCACTGCCCCGGTATTGTCCACGCCGACCCCTTCTATGCCCGATTGGGTGGGGAGAGTCAGCAAATCATGTCCATCACCGGCTTCAAATTGGCTGTCGTATTGCCAAAGCCCTGTGTATTCATCGGCAAGATAAAGGGTTTGTGTTTGGCTATCCTGTTGGCAGGATTTTACCCCGGTTCCCACATTCACCTGGCGGATATCAAACAGGGTGTTTTGTGCCAGCCCATGCTGGGTCATGCGGCCGACGGTATCAATGGTGGTAATAACCAACAGCTTGTCCTGGGCTGACAGGCACACCGCTTCAATATCGGCATTGGCGGCAGGTAAGGTGGCAAGGGCAGTAAAGGTGTGGCGCTGGGTGTCATAGGTAAATAAATTCACCGCGTAGGTGTCGTTATTTAGCGCGCCGATAATCCGTTTATTATCAGCCGTCATCACAATGTCGCTTTGGCTAAAGTGGCCGGGCTGCTTGGCAATGACAGACTGGTTTTCGTCGGTTACCGTCAATCCGTTTGTTTCGCTGGTGACCAAATAGTGCAGGGATGAATCCACGGTAAAGGGGGTCAGCTGTTGGCCGGGAATGGAAAACGGCGTAACAGCAAGAGGCTGTGCGGGCGGCGATGCGGTGTGGCTGGCACAGGATGCCAGAACCAGACTTGCCAGAACAAGGGGAAGGGTTGCAGGTAGTGTTTTCACGTTAATGTTTTTCCTTTTGCGGGTAACCTATGTTATTTCCTGGGGTTGATTTGCTGGGGTAAGGCGGCGGGTAAGCGCGTCCTTACCCGCAGGGAGTATTACATCTGCCAGGTAAACCCAAGTTCAAAGGTACGGCCATATTCTTCATACTGTGCATTCACATTATGCTGGTCAAAATAGGCGTAGTAAGGCTCGTCGGTGAGGTTAACCCCGTTAACATAAATGACCATGTTGTCATTAACATAGTATTTTCCGGAAAAATCCACCTGCTGGTGATCATCTTCCATGCGGATGAAATCGCCATCAATTTCTTCGAAGTTTTCACTTTTGTAGGTCATGGTTAAGCGCAGGCTCACGGCGTTATTCTCATAACCCAGCGTGAGGTTGCCTATGCGATCTGACTGGTTGGGTAAACTGGTTTCATACTTTTCGCCATCTAAATAGGTGGTGGCGTCAGAGGTGGAAAAGGTGCCGTTGGCCGAGATTAAAAAGCCGTTGTCGAAGGTTTTTAACCACGCGAGCTCAAGGCCGTGTAAGGAGGCTGAATCACCGTTGATGGCCTGGGTCACCTCGTCATAGCCTTCCCAGTCGTCGGTATCGGCCACATCGGCGTAAACAATAAAGTTGTCGATGTCTTTATAAAAATAGCCGGCAGAGATCACGCCGATATTGCCAGGGTAGTATTCCACGGTTAAATCGAAGTTGTTCGCTTCGTAAGGCTTTAACTCAGGGTTACCGGCTTCAGCGGTACGCTCGGTCACAAAGCTGCCATCGTCCTCTTCTTCGGTGGTGGTTTCGATGATTTGATACGCCGCCACATCTTCAAATTTCGGACGGGACAGGGTTTGGGTAAAGGCACCCCGAACTACGACCTTGTCATTAAGGTTGTAGCGCAGGTTAATGCTGGGTAACCAGTGCTCATAATCCCGGTCGGCAGACCAGTCCGTGTTGACCACCTCTTCCTCATCGGTTTCTTCGTTTTCCACCAATTCTACTCGCATACCTTGGGTGCTGAAATCGGTACGCTCGTATCGTAAACCCGCAACGACGCGCAGCTTATCAATATCGGCCGTGACCATGGTGTAAGCGGCGAAGATATCTTCATTGTTCACATAGGTTGCACCGTTAGACTCGACTTCTGAGTCCAGCTCTGCCAGCTCCAGGCTGCTGCGTTGTTCGTTAAAATAGCTGCGTAGGGCAGAGCGGTTTAGACCGTCACCAAAATCTCCAAAGTTATAATCCGGTGACGCGGCAACAAACGCTTCCCCAGTGATGCCATCAAAGTCACCGTCGTAGATGTACACATTGCTGTCACGATCTTTCTCTCGACTACGATACTTACTACCAAATTTAATTTCGCCGTCGTATTGGCCCAAGGTAATTTTTCGAGACAGATCGATTTTTGCGCTGCTTTCTACGTCTTTGGTGTAATTGTCTTCAAAAGAAATTTCATCCAAATCGTAAAGGGACAGATCCATGGCATCATCATTTTGCACCACTTGAGGGATCACCGAATTCAGATCTGCTGAAATACTGTCGTTATCTTGCTTAAACGTATAGTAGAGGGCGTTTGGCTCATCTTCATCTGATTTGGCGTAACCCAATTGCCAGTTAATCAACCAGGTCTCTAATTGGTGTTCAGCGCCTGCCGCCACGGTGAAGATGGTTTGGGTTTCGTCTCTATCTTTACTTTCACGTTCAATTTCTGAATCTTCGCCGTCAAAGGTAAAGGTATTGGCTTGACGGTACTCGCTATCAGAAAACTCACTGTACATGGTGCGCAGATAATACTGATTATTGAAATCCGGGCGGAAGTCCACATTCACTGCGCCCCCTAAGCGTTCACGGGTGATGGTGTAATCCCGTTGCTCCACTTCATCTTCGCCGTTACTTTCAATATTGTCAGAACCAAAATCCCGTTCAAACCAGGAAAGTGCCGCGGCCACCCCTAAAGATTCGCTGAATTTATGGGTGACAGCACCAGAGAGTTTGGGGCTGACTTCCTCTACCAGTTCATTGTAACTGCCCTGAGCGGAGAATTTGGCCGTATCCGTTGGGTAGTCAAACGCGCTCACACTTTTTACTTCAACCGAGCCACCAATGGCATCGGCATCCATATCCGGTGTGACAGTTTTTGATACTTCCAGAGATTGGATCAGCTCTGAGGGGATCACATCCAATGCGACTGAGCGCACACCGGACTCCGGTGACGGCACATTCAGCCCGTTAATGGTGACGTTATTCAGGTTAGGATCAATCCCTCGGATCCCTACAAATCGACCTTCACCCTGATCCCGTTCGATGGATAATCCGGGTAAGCGCTGGAGGGCTTCTGCGGCGTTTTGGTCCGGGAATTGACCGATGGCATCGGCAGACACTATAGAGGAAATTTTGTCGGAGGCACGCTGCTTGTTTAACGCGCGCGCCTGACCACTTCGCTGACCTTTTACCAGTATATCGGCTATGGTTTTATCCTTATCTGACAACACAATGACCGGGTTGACCACACCGTTTTGTTCGACGTTGACAATTTGGGTAACAGGCGACGCCCCCAGATAACTGACCTCTAGCGTGTAGCTACCGGCAGATAATCCCGTGAAGCGAAATGTGCCATCGCGGCGGGTCTCGGTACTCAGGTTCAATGCGGGAATTTTCACCAGCGCGCCGGCGAACATCCGCGCCTGATTTTCATCGGTGAGTGTGCCTGCGATATCGCCAGCTAGCAGAGTGAAAGGTACGGTTGAAAGTCCCACGGCAGCGAGACAATGCATGGTCAATTTTGATAAGCGAAGCATATACGCATTCCTGATTATAAGGTGAATGAGGTTTTGTGGGGGCCACGCTAAAAAGTAAGGATGACAAAATGATGACTGTGATATGACAGCCACTGTCATAAACCGTTGATCTTGCGATTTTTTTGTCTTTTGATGACATGGTTGAGCCCATTTGACCTGTCGTTAACGCTTTGTTTAAAAACAGGATTTGCTGTATTTCTTTGCCAAGACGCGAATTGTGACATCCCATTGTCATAAAGCTGAGCCAAAATGACCCTTCCAGTGATGACAGGTTTGGGTTATCACACGCTTTTCTTCGTTATTTTGAGGCTGTATGAATCCGGTTTATCGTGCTCGGCAAAGTCATTTAATTGGCGGCAGTATTGCCACCCAGGCGCTGGCACTATATTTGTGTTTATCCCATGGGGTGACTAAACCCACCGAACAAATCGCCTGGTTAGATGTGGTGGGGGAAGGGAGCGTGCTGGTATTTGCCTTAAGCTGGATTGTGGCGGCCATTGTCAGCCGTCCGCCTGGCCGCGTTACCACCTTGCTGATTGTCGGTCTTAACTGTTTTGCGTTTACCACGATGCTCGACTTTCTTGATGAAGTGTTTAGTTATTCGTCGGCATCCGATTGGTTAAGTATGTTGGAGTCGATCCCTGCCGCGGTCGGGATGGTGGTGATGACAATGGCTCTGAGTGCATGGCATGGTGAACAAAAGGCACTGAACAAACAGTTACAGCGCCGGGAGTGGACCTATCGGGATCATCATCAGATTGATGAGGTCACACAATTGTACTTGGCGGACTATTGGTGCGGGCGGGTAGCGGATTTGTGTCGCCGTCATTTGGGCGGCTGCGCGCTGATGGTAGATATTAACAGCTTTTCCCGCTTTAATCAGGATCACGGTTATCAAGAGGGCAATCGGTTCTTACAAGAAATTGCGCGCTTATTAGTGATGCATGTCAGAGAAAACGATCTGGTGTGCCGCTATGCAGGAGACCGGTTTATCATGCTTTTGCCGGATACAAGCTTAGAGTCAGCCATTGCGGTGGCGCGGCAAATTGAGGTGTCAGTGCATCATCTGGCATTTAGAAGCGGTGCAAACACCACCGCCGTGTTTCAGTCAGTTCGCACCGCTACCACCGCCATTGAATGTGATAGAAGCGTGGAACAACTGCTTACTACCTTGCACTCTATGCTGGATCACCAGCCACCTCAAGCCGCATGACGTCTTCGCCAATGCCATCGTATCGCCTTATTCACCACAATGACAAAGTGATACCCGCTTATCCATTATGTCGCGCAGTACTTGATGTGGTTACCAGTCATGGGGTTGATAAAAATAAGTTGCTACGGGGAACAGGAATATTCGATGCAGACATGGATAAAACCGGTTGGGTGTCGGCCAATCAACTGTGTGCGTTATTCGGCAATGTGATTAAGCATTGCAAAAGTAAAGGGGTGGGGTTTCAGATAGGCCACGCTCTTGCTACTTCTCATTATAGTGGCTTTGTCACGACCTTAGGGTATTGTCGTAATCTGCAGCAAGTTAGCGCTATTGTATCGCAGTATGTATTACAGGTGTGCCCGTTGGTGGATTTTGGTGTTTACACCCAGCCGCATGCTAAATTGTTGACCCTGCGTAACAGTATGGGCAAAAGCAAGGGGTTTCCTTTGGTAGTGGAAATCGTGATGGCCGCTTTTATGGCCTTTACCAAGCAATGGTGTGGTCACCGTTTGCCCATTCGATTTTATTTTCCCTTTTCTCGTCCCCGGCATCTTGCCGAATATGAAATGCACCTGGGGCGACGTCTCTATTTTGATCAGCCTTGTTTTAGCATGGCGATTGGAAAAACCGCTATCAGTGCGCGTTTCGTACAATATGATCCCTTTTTACGACGGGCATCGCGACAGCATTATGCACAGCAATTCGAGAAAGGCATACTGCTGGTGCACAGGGTACGGCTAGCCATCGCACAGGATCCACATCTTACGGCAGCTAAAATGGCAGCGCAGTTGGCCATCAGCCCGGCAACCTTAAAGCGTCGGCTAAAAGACTATCAGGTAACCTTTTCCGCTTTGGTGGATGAAGTGCGCCGAGAACACGCGATATTTTTATTACAGGTGTGTCAGTTATCAAACGCGCAAAGTGCGCTGAATATGGCCATTGATGATTTGACTAACTTTCGCCGGGCTGTGAAGCGCTGGACTGGCCGTACACCCAGTGAATTGCGTCAGTTAAACCCACTGGGTGTGCCGGCAGAGAAATAAGGGGGCAAAAATCGGTTATTAACGTTTTGCCACAAAGTCATTCGGCTGGATGTTGCCCACTAAACTACCGTCTGCCACTTCAACGGTAGCACTGTCAACGGATGCGCTAATCACTTTCACTTTCGCCGGATACAGGTTGTATTGCAAAAATGTCATGCCTTGGGGATCGATGACTTCACTGGTTTTGTACAGTGTGAGTTCATCGCCGGGACGGATCCCATGGGCGCGACCGAGGGACACTTGCAACTGAGTGCCGCTGACGGTGAGAACCCGGCCTGTGGCCGGTTGGCAAAGAAGGGCCTGTTCCACATCATCGACCACTTGGGCGAAAAGCTGATTGACCGCTTTACCATAGTCACTGGACCAAAATTGTTCACTACTTACATCCACCTGTGTGAAACGGTCAAAGCGCCATGGGGCTTGGGTGTGGTAGTTTTTTTCTAACAGTAACGCACCATTCATGCCGTCAACCACAAAGACATCCAATGCGAACTGCCTTTGGGCTACATCATTTTTCCAAAAAGCCAAGGATGAATGGGCGGTTCTCGCTAGACTGATATCGGTAATAACCCCAGCCAGAATAAACTGAGAACGGGTTTGTCTGGCAAGGGAAGGGGCCTGAGACAAGACTTTTGCGCGATCCCATCGCACGGTGTAGGGTTCAATGGGACCAAGGGCAACATGTTCAGATAAGGTGTTCATTTGTTGTTGTAACTGACGGGGTGCAATATCGGTGAGCTGATGAATTTGACCATCCTGAGCTTGTTGCCGATGGGCCAGGGGGAAATAGGTGGTGACCAGTGTTTTTTTGAACTGGGCAGCGGCGCACTGGGTTCTTTGGGGGAAAATATCAGCCCGAATGCCCACGGTGACATAGTCATCGTGCCATTTTTCATAAACCAGTTGGAGATCGTTGACTTCGCCGGCGGCACTGATTTTAAAACTATCTTCCTGCAACAATCCATTGGTGAGGGTTTGTACGCTTTGAACCGACGCCCCAGCAAACATCAGCGCTTGTCGAATGGCTTCTTCAGTGGCGCGTTTTTTGGCGGAGGACCTATCTCCTTGGGCAATCAAGGCTTGCCCCTGGGCTTCAAACCAGGCGGCAGAAGTTTGCCATGAGAGTAAAAGTCCCAGAAGCAATACTGACAAATTTTTCACTAAACCCTGTTTCGTTATACGCATTTTTTGTTCTCTGGCACACTGATAACGTTAGCCATTTGATAGAAGGTTCCCTGTACGCTCGTGCCCTTGGCGCGTATGTAGGTTAACTTCTCCGGTTTTCCTGTATGGGGAGTTACAGCAAATATTGTTCCTAAATTAATCGTATAAATTTTGACGCTGCTGTTAGGGCACAGTAGTTGCTAGCATAGGCATAGTGCTATTGAGCAAAATCCATTGTGTAACCTCACTGGTTTGTCACTAAAGAAGGTTTGTTATGACTAAAATTAACCATCAACTGCGGGTTGTTATCAGTTTCATCGGTGCAGTGTTGATAAGCGGCTGTAGTAGTTTTTTCGATAAGCAAGTTGAGTGGGAAACGGTAGAGCCCGAAGAATATCCGGTACTCAGTGCCATCGGTTATGCTCCCATTGCGACTCAGCGGGGAAAGTCCGATAACGATCGGGCATTAATGGCCATGCGGGCATCAAAGCTTGATGCTTACAGAGAACTGGCCGAACAGGTGTATGGACAAAAACTGGACGGAAGTCAGTCAGTGTCTAATCTTGTGATGCAGGATTCACGGTTAAAAGCGTCTGTTGAAGGGGTGATCCGTGGCGCTAGAGTGGTAAAGAGTTATCCGGTAGGCGAAGATACCTACGCAACTGAGCTGGAGCTGGATATGCGCAAAGTGTATGACATTTATTTAACCGTGGCTAAGCCTAAACGTATTCGCGATGTGACCTATTACTAAGGAAAATTACACTGGGAAGGATGGGGGGCGGTTAAGCGCTGATCCCTCGACCACGGCCAGAGCCTTTCGGCTTACCGCTTTTATCGTAGGTCAGAGATTCTTTCGCACGCACTTCTAGCATCAGGTTTCTTAAATGGGTTAAACGCAGTTGCCCTTGTTCCACCGCTTTTTCATTAACCTGGGTTTTATAACGACACTCTTCAACCCGCTGTTTCGATTTTTCAATCATTTCGTTGATATCATCGGGCACTGATTGGGAGGCTGACAACGGTTGGTAATGTTGCGCCACAATATTATCAGTGAGCTGGATTTGTTCGAGGGTGTGTTCTTTTTCTTTGAGTAAATTAATCAGGTCTTCCGCATTGCGGGAACTGATAAGGTGCAGCTCCTGATCAAGCAACGCTGACAATTGAGTTAGGTTGGCTAACTGTTGTTCAAGGGCTTGCTGAAGTTCTTGCACCATTATTTACTCTTTAAGGTTTTAAACCAAATACTTGCGCTTCCAAACGTGCGATTTTTTGTGCCAGTGAATCAGCATCAATTTTGTATTCGCCACTTTGGATCGCTTTTTTCAGTTTATCCACTTTCTCCTGATTCACCGGCGTCTCTGTCCCTTTCTTTTGTACCTGGCTTAATTGCTGGGCAGATTGGGTTAGCGACACGGAATCTTGTCTTGGAGCCGTGGTCTGCGTGTTTTTGGCCGCCACTTCCTGTTGTGCGGCAGATTGTGTTTGTGACTGCTGATTATTCAGTTTCACATTGTCAACGGGAGCCTTAGGACCGCCATTGTTTACATTATTAATTGCCATATTGATTTTCCACTACCAATAATACCTCGTTTAATTTATCGGCAGAATGCGTTGTAACTTTAGCCCGATTTACTAATTTTTTTGACAACCGTCTACAGATTAACCACCACTGTTTGTGTACTGGCGACCTCGGCGATAATTGAACGTCTTGATGATGCGTTAAGTACTTGAATATTATCGCCAATAATACCATCTTGTTGGGCTATGCCTGCGGTTTTTACCTGCATGCCTGCGGCGTTAGCACTTATTGTAATACGATCACCCTTACAAACAAAGCACAGCATATTACCTTGAATTGCCTGCCCTTGTCTCACTCGACGTTTCATACGGGCACCAATCAAGGGAGTTAAATCTGTATAACTGGTATGACGGATAAGATTGACATCCACTTCTGCGAGTTTCAAGTTTTGCGCACTTAACACGGTGCCTGGACTGATCATAGTCGCTGTCACGACCACGGTACGAGTGCGATTGATTCTGCCGTTGGTAAACAAGTACCAATTGCTGCTAGGGCAAGTTACCCGCACCGATACATAGCTTTGTGATAACGCCGCTTCATCGGCGTGATAATTATAATCACTCTCACAAGGTTGGATTTGAATGCGCTCATCGATGGGCAGCACGGTAACCTGGACATTGTCGTTTTGATAGCGATCGCCAATGGCTGAACGAAGATATTGCTCAGCTTCTTCTCGCATTTGTTCCCGTAAATGCCCGGAAGATTGTGCAAATGCCTGAAAACTAACTATGGTTATGAGCATAATAACCACATGAAACAGTCGTTGCTCTCGTTTTTGGGCACTGGAATATGGAATCTTTTTTTTCATTTTCACTTTTTCGTGTTCACCTGAACGCAATTTGACTATGATTAATAACAGTATCTGACGGGACGACGATGCCAGCGTCACTTTTTTGGCGATTCTACTTCAAATCATTAAGTGGTATTGTCAACGCAATGTTCGTGCCCAATTTTTATATAGAGGTGAGATATGTCGGGAATACTTGATTCCGTTAATCAGCGCACGCAGCTAGTGGGGCAGAATCGACTGGAATTGTTGTTGTTCAGATTAAATGGGCGTCAGCGTTTTGGCATTAATGTGTTTAAAGTGCGTGAAGTTTTACAATGTCCGCCTTTAACGCGGATCCCCAAATTAAATTCATTGGTCCGTGGCGTCGCTCATATTCGTGGCCAGACCATATCGGTGATCGATCTGAGTATGGCCACCGGCGGGCGTAAAATTGAGAATTTGGATAACGCGTTCATTGTGATCGCTGAATACAACCGGTCTGTTCAGGGCTTTTTGGTAGGAGCAGTAGAACGTATTATTAATACCAACTGGGATACCATCATGCCGCCGCCACAGGGAACGGGCAAAGCAAGTTACCTAACGGCGGTAACAGAAGTGGATAATGAGCTGGTGGAAATTCTGGACGTGGAGAAAATTCTCAATGAAATTTCCCCACTGAACACCGATGTGAGTGATGAAGTGGCCTCGGGGTTAGATACCTCTGGCAGCAAAGATAAAATTATTTTTATTGCTGATGATTCCTCGGTGGCAAGAAGTCAGGTGAAAAAAGCCCTAACGGCTTTAGGTCTGGAAATTGAAATGGCTAAAAATGGGCTCGAAGCCCTCAACCGATTAAAAGAAATCGCCGCTGAAACCGGTGATGTCACAGACAAAGTCGGTGTGTTGGTTTCCGATATTGAAATGCCTGAAATGGATGGTTATACCTTAACGGCGGAAATTAAAAATACGCCGGAATTGCAAAACCTCCATGTGGTGCTTCATACCTCCTTAAGTGGCGTATTTAATCAGGCGATGGTGGAAAAGGTGGGGGCCGACGATTTTATTGCCAAGTTCCATCCCGATGAGCTTGCCACAGCAGTGAACAAGTGGCTTAAAGATTAGTTTGTGAGGCATTTTTAGCTTGAAAAACAAAGACGTGTCTGAAGGTAGTTATCGTCAGTTTGGTCAATTTCTGCAACAGCAATGCGGTATTTCTCTTGGTGAGAATAAACAGTATTTGGTTCGTAGTCGATTGTCTTCGGTGATGCACGATTTTCATTTTGATTGCATAGATGCCCTCATTTCGGCCACGATCACCGGGCGCAATCGCCAGCTCCTTCAAGCCGTACTCGATGCCATGACCACCAACGAAACCTTGTGGTTTCGTGATAACTACCCGTACGATCTGCTGGTGAAAAATATTTTGCCAGAGATGGCGACAAAAAAGCGGCGGTTACGTATTTGGAGCGCCGCCTGTTCGTCAGGGCAAGAGCCATACTCCATTGCCATGTCTGTGCTTGAGTATCAGGGGCAAAAAGGGCAATTGCTTGGTGGTGTGGAAATTGTCGGTACGGATCTATCATCTAAGATGCTGGAAAAATGCGAAAAGGGTGTTTACGACGAGCTATCCTTAGCTCGGGGGTTGTCCGCTGAACGTCGTCGCCGATACTTTACCGCGAATAAAGACGGCTTATTACAGGTGAATCGTGACGTCAGAAATATGGTGTCGTTTCGCAGTTTAAATCTGCTTAATAGCTATGGTTCGCTGGGAAAATTCGATATCGTTTTTTGCCGCAATGTGTTGATTTATTTTCCCCAAGAAGTGAAAACACGCATACTGCAACAAATTGCCGCTCAACTGCAACCAGGTGGCATCCTCTTTCTCGGGGCGTCGGAATCTATAGGTAGTGCTGATCACCTCTATACGATGGTGAAATGCCGTCCAGGCCTTTATTTTCAACGTAAAGCGTAATCCTCCCGTGTTCTTAGTCTAGCGTCAAAAATACTTGGCACTTCCTTTGCTTTAACCTTTTACAAGGTCAATTTTTATAGCAACTGAGGTGTCGGTCGTGGCCATCAATTTAGACAAATTAGTGGGTTTCCACCAAAAAGCACTGAACATTCGTGAGCAGAGAATGGAAGTCATTGCTGGCAATTTGGCAAACGCCAATACGCCCGGGTACAAAGCCCGCGACATCGATTTTCAACGTGCGATGGAATCCGCCCAGTCATCTCAGCGTACCGGCAACATGGTACGAACCCATGAAGCCCACTTCGGGGGCAAACTCAATATCAGCAGTTTTGACGTAGATTATCGCATACCTGACCAACCGGATACCGGTGATGGTAACTCTGTGGACATACAGACCGAACGTAATGCGTTTTTGGAAAATGGTATGCGCTATCAGGCCTCATTACAGTTTCTGGAAAGTAAATTAAAAGGTATGAAGAAAGCCTTAAGTGGAGGGCAAAGCTAATGAGTCTCTTTAATGTAATGTCGATTTCCGGTACAGGCATGGAGGCAGAAAATGTCCGCTTGAATACCACTGCCAGTAACATTGCCAATGCCAACAGTGTTAGCAGCAGTTATGAAGATACCTACCGAGCTCGCTATCCGGTATTTGCCGAACAATTAGCCCAAGCCACAGATGATCAAAGTAAAGGCGTGGGCGTTCAGGTAAAAGGTGTCGTGGAAAGTGATGCGCCGTTGCAAATTGAATATGCTCCCCACAATCCAATGGCAGACGAAAATGGCTATATCTATAAGCCCAATGTGAATATTGTCGAAGAAATGGCAAATATGATGTCAGCCTCCAAAGGCTACGAAACAAATGTACAGGTTGCCGATACCACGAAACGCATTTTCCGTCAGGTATTGCAGCTAGGACGCAGTCAGTAATGAACGCTGACATGAGGATATTTCAGTGAGCACAATTTCAAATGATGCCGGTTTAACATCAGAACTTTACTGGCAGGACGAGGGGGTTGCTGTTGCCGATGGCAGTGAACAACGCCTCAGCCAGGAAGATTTCTTTTCATTGTTAACTGAGCAATTGGCGAATCAAGATCCCACCAAGCCGGTGGATAACGATCAAATGGTTGCGCAGATGACGTCATTTACCATGGCCGATGGCATTGAGCAATTAAATCAGAAGTTTGAGTCTTTTGCTGAATCAATGACGTCAAATCAGGCACTACAGGCGTCCAGCTTAATTGGTCAGAATGTACTGGTGGAAGGCAACATCGGTTATATGCCTGAAGAAGGCGCCGGTTTTAGCGGTGTGTTGGTCAATGACCAAACAGTACAAGATTTGACGATAACCATTGAGAATCAATATGGCGAAATCGTGAAAACCATTAATGCCGGTACCCAGGGGGCAGGAAACATTGAGTTTAATTGGGATGGCACCAACACCAATGGGGAAGCCATGCCTGCCGGTGACTATGTCATTAGTGCCAACGGTACCGTGGATGGTGAAGGCACCTCAGTGCCTATAGCGGTAAACCGGCATGTGGGCAGCGTAAGTATGACCGGCAGTAATCAAGGTATTGTTTTAAATTTGGCGGGTGATGTGAGCATTAGTCTTAATGACGTCATCCAAATTGGCAGTGAATAGGAGAAAATACTATGTCATTTAATATCGCACTAAGTGGTGTTTCTGCCGCGCAAAAAGATTTGGACGTGACCGCCAATAATATAGCGAACGTCAATACAGTAGGTTTTAAGGAATCCCGAGCTGAGTTCGGTGATGTTTATGCCTCTTCTTTACTTGCTAGCGGTAAAACCAAAGTGGGCGACGGTGTGTTAACCCAGGATGTCGCCCAGCAGTTTTCACAAGGTAGCTTGCAGTTTACCAATACGGCATTGGATTTAGCCATTACCGGCAACGGCTTTTTTGCCACTGTGCCAGAGATCACCTCACGGGATTTCTCTTTCACACGGGCAGGTCAGTTTAAATTGGACGAAGACAATTTTGTGGTAAACAGCAATGGCGACAACTTACTTGGATTTCCTGTTAACTCTGATGGCACCAGTTCCTCGGTGGCATTAAGTACCACCGAACCCGTACGTATTCCTGATTCATCCGGCTCGCCTCAGCAAACCTCTGAAGTGGATATTCGCATGAACCTGCCAGCAGGTGATCAGGCGCTGGATCCGGCGCAATTTAACCCCGATGATCCCACCTCCTACAATGCGGCTACGTCGGTAACTGTGTATGACTCATTAGGTGATAGCCATGTTATGACCTATTACTTTATTAAAGATCCTGATGCCACCACCACCAATGATTGGTACGTGGCCACCGCTGTTGATGATGAACTGGTGGATTTAGTGAACTCAGACGGCACGGATTCAGATACTGCCACGGCGGCAAATACAGTCGGTACCAGTTCCGGTTATCCGGTAACAGCGGCAAAATTGTCCTTTAGTCAGGGCGGTGACTTTATTGGTATTGAATCGCCTGACGGATTAACCTCCACGGATTATAAAATCCAGACCGAAGCGCTAGGTGATACGATCTTGGCCAATGGGTCTGATCCTACCCAACAAATTGCCATCGATTTTAATTTAGATCCTACTTCTGCCACTACTACCGAGCCCACCCAGTATGCCTCCGACTTTGAAGTGACGTCGTTGGAGCAAGATGGTTTACCGGTGGGGCGTTTGACCGGTATCGATATCGGCACCGATGGTTTGGTTAGAGCCACGTTTTCTAACGGTACCTCTGAACCCATTGTCAGGGTCGCCCTAGTCCGATTTGCCAATGAGCAGGGATTAACCCAACAAAGCAGTACTCAATGGAAAGAATCCATTGAATCAGGGGAAGCGTTAGCCGGTGAAGCCACAACCGGGACTTTCGGTGATATCAATTCATCCTCCCTTGAACAGGCGAATGTTAACTTGACCACTGAACTTATTGACTTGATCGTTGCTCAACGTAACTTCCAAGCGAGTTCTCGGGCC
Source organism: Alteromonas sp. 14N.309.X.WAT.G.H12 (assembly GCF_036697315.1). NCBI lineage: Bacteria > Pseudomonadati > Pseudomonadota > Gammaproteobacteria > Alteromonadales > Alteromonadaceae > Alteromonas > Alteromonas sp. 14N.309.X.WAT.G.H12. The sequence goes on along the minus strand of NZ_JBAHZB010000032.1, from coordinate 19,643 downwards.
TTAGAAGTGAACAACCAGTTAAATCAAACCATCCTTAATATTCGATAAGGGCTTGCTGCGCTAATCGATAGTCTAAGGCCGCTTCTGCGGCCTTTTTGTTGTTTGCCTCTTTTCTACACACTCTTGGCATTTGAATTGCACAGTTATAGGTAAGTGCAATAAAACGTCAAAAGTCAGTCATGGATAAATTACTCTATATTGCTGCAAGCGGCGCCAAACAAGACCTATTGGCAACGGGTGTACGCGCCAATAATCTGGCGAATGCCCAGACAAACGGATTTCGAGCCCAGCTCGAACAGGCAAGAGCAATGCCGGCATACGGCGAAGGTTTGCCGACTCGCGTATTTTCTATGACTGAAAGTCCCGCCAGTAATTTTGAATCTGGGCCCATGATACAAACGAACCGTGATCTTGATGTGGCTATTCAAGGGGAAGGTTGGTTTGCCATGCAGACTCCCGATGGACAGGAAGGCTATAGCCGTGATGGCAGCTTTCAGTTAGGCGCAAACGGCATGCTCACTGATATGCACGGCAATATGGTTATGGGCGATAACGGGCCTATTTATTTGCCGGTGCCGTTGGACAATTTAAATATTTCTCTTGATGGCACCATTTCTACCCGCCCGGTTGGCGCGCCCGAAAATGTGTCGGAAGAAGTGGGAAGACTGAAATTGGTGAATCCGGATCTGGCGAATCTTGAGAAAGGATACGATGGTCTGTTTCGTACTAAAGATGGTTCTGTGGCCCCCGCTGACGTCAATGTCAGTGTGCGCACCGGCATGTTGGAAGGCTCCAATGTGAATGCGGTGGATGAGATGGTCAATATGATGAGCTTGCAAAGGCATTATGAGATGCAGGTAAAGCTGATGAAACAGGCCGATGAGCTATCAACGCGCGGCAATGCTCTATTGCGCATTATTTAATTATTTTACGTCACGCTCCTCAATACTGGGGACGTTAGGAGGTTCTTATGCATCCAGCGTTATGGATAAGTAAAACGGGTTTAGATGCCGCACAAACTGATGTGTCAGTGGTGTCCAATAACCTGGCCAACGCCTCAACGGTGGGCTTTAAGAAAGATAGAGCCATCTTTGAGGATTTACTCTATCAGAATATTAACCAGCCCGGCGGCCGCTCTTCGGCAGACACTGAGTTACCCTCGGGGCTTATGCTAGGCTCAGGTTCCAAGGTGGTGGCGACACAAAAAGCCCATACTCAGGGTAATTTGCTGACTACCGATAACGCCCTTGATATGTCTATTCAGGGTCGTGGCTATTTCGAAATTCTTCAGCCTGATGGCTCCATCGCTTATAGCCGAAACGGGCAGTTTACCATGAATGATGAAGGGCAAATTGTGACCTCGGGTGCCGGCTTTTTACTGCAGCCTGAAATCACCGTGCCGGAAGATGCCCAGCAAATAACCATCTCTCAGGATGGCGAAGTATCAGCCACCGTGCGGGGCGAAGCCGAAGCACAAGTATTAGGCCAGATTAACCTCGCTGATTTTGTCAATCCCACCGGATTACAGCCGATGGGACAGAACTTATACGTGGAAACCGCATCCAGCGGTGCTCCCATTGAAGGGGTGCCCGGATTAGAAGGACTGGGAACCATTGCACAGGGCACCTTGGAAACTTCCAACGTGAATGTGACAGAAGAACTGGTCAATCTTATCGAAAGTCAGCGTTTGTATGAAATGAACTCCAAGGTCATCTCTTCTGTGGATCAGATGCTTGGGCAAGTAATTCAGCAACTCTAATGGGTAATGTGATGCGGAATATCATTGTGATAGCAGGTGTTATGTTGTTAGCGGGGTGTGCCAGTACATCCCAGCCTCCTGTGCAAGCCAACGATCCTGCTTTTGCGCCAGTGATACCTGATATTCCTCGTGAGCAGATTGCCGAGGATGGGGCTTTGTTTCGTCCCTTAATGGCAAACAGCCTGTATTCGGATGTGACGGCAAGGCGGGTGGGCGACATTATCACGGTAACCTTAAGTGAAAACACCGCGGCGTCCAAATCTGCCAATACCGAAACCACCAAAGAAACCGGTATCGACTTACAACCCATTACGGGGTTAGGCGGTAATGGCGTTAATATTGGCGGTCAATCTATCCAGTTGGGTATCGACTCCACCAACGAATTTAGTGGTGATGCCACGGCCAATCAAAGCAACAGTTTATCCGGTGCGATTTCCGTAACCGTGGTGGACGTGATGCCGAACCAAAATCTGGTGATCCGCGGCGAAAAGTGGCTCACCCTTAACCACGGTGACGAGTATATACGCCTCACAGGCATTATACGTCCTGCGGATATCAGCCCGGAAAATGAAATTGTATCAACAAAAATTGCCAATGCCCGTATCCAGTACAGTGGTACAGGCAGTTTTGCCCGCGCTCAGGAAAAAGGCTGGCTTACTCGTTTTTTCACCTCTGATATCTGGCCGTTTTAGGAGAGGGTTATGTCTGCTGTAAAAACAATGATTGTGTTGCTGGCGTTAAGTTTTTCTGCGTTCTCTGCCGCCCAGCGCATTAAAGACGTGGCAAGTATACAAGGCGTACGAAGCAACCAATTGGTGGGCTATGGTCTGGTGGTGGGTTTGCCGGGAACGGGCGAACAAAGCCCGTTTACCGAGCAGAGCTTTCGCACCATGTTAAGCAATTTTGGTATTAGCCTTGACCCTGATACCAAACCAAAAATTAAAAATGTGGCGGCGGTTGCCGTACACGCCGAGTTGCCAGCCTTTATTAAACCCGGCCAAACCATTGATGTCACAGTTTCTTCGGTAGGTGAAGCCAGTAGTTTACAAGGTGGCACCTTGCTGCAAACTTTTTTACGGGGTGTTGACGGTAGAGTTTATGCTGTGGCTCAGGGGAGTCTGGTTGTGAGTGGTTTCGGTGCCCAGGGCGGAGACGGTTCACGCATTGTAGTGAACACGCCCACCGTAGGCCGTATTCCAAATGGCGCCTTTGTGGAACAAGCGGTACCGTCAGGCTTCGCCAATGGTGATAGTCTTACCCTGAATCTGCATTATCCGGATTTTTCCACCGCCAAACGCCTTGCCGATACCATTAACGAACGATTAGGGGCTCAGCCTGATCAAGGTTATACCATCGCAACGCCTATTGATGCTGCGTCAGTACGGGTAACGGCACCCCGGGATGTGGGTCAGCGCGTGGGCTTTTTAGCCACGGTGGAGAATTTTGAATTTGAACCGGCAGATGCGCCGGCCAGAGTGGTTATTAACAGCCGAACCGGCACCATTGTCATCGGCCAGAATGTCCGTTTATTACCGGCGGCCATTACCCATGGCGGATTAACCGTTACCATTTCTGAAAATCAGCAGGTGTCTCAGCCAAATGCTTTGGCCGATGGCGATACGGTGGTGACAACCCAATCCATTGTGGATGTGGATATGGCCGATAGTAGAATGTTTAAATTTGAGCCCGGCGCCACACTGGATCAGCTCGTCAGAGCGGTGAATGAAGTGGGCGCAGCACCCGGTGATCTGATGGCAATTTTAGAGGCACTGCGTCAGGCCGGCGCCTTACGCGGCGAATTGGTAATTATCTGATGGATATGCAAAGCACAGCTCAAAGCCAGCTTGAAATGGCCCGCAATGTCAATGATATTGGCGGGCTGAATAACTTGCGTGAAGCCATTGCAAAAGGGGATGGCAAGGTGCTGCAAGAAGCGGCGCAACAGTTTGAAGCCATCTTTGTGCAGATGATGCTTAAATCCATGCGTAAAGCACAAGATGCACTGGCCGATAAAGATAGCCCCTTTAATTCTGAACAGGTGAAGTTTTATCGGGATATGCACGATCAGCAACTGGCGGTGGATTTGTCCAGTAATGGTGGTATGGGGCTGGCGGATTTAATTGTTAAGCAACTGGGCCAGCAGGACCCCAACTATCGGCCTGCCAGTACCGTGCGTGCCGATGGTAATTTGCCATCACTAAACCGACCGGTAGAACAACAGCGACATATGGCCCAGGAGACTGTCCTTGAGTCGGCCTCAAAAGGCACCTTATCGGCCTACAAAGACGCTATGTTTGATAGCCCCGAAGCCTTTGTTGAAGCCATCTATCCTTATGCACAAAAAGCTGCCGATACGCTGGGAACTGACGCCAAAGCGATTATTGCCCAAGCGGCGGTGGAAACCGGCTGGGGACGCTATGTGATTCATGATGGCGAGGGTAACAGTACTAACAATTTATTTGGCATTAAAGCCGATAGCCGTTGGCAGGGTGAACAGGCGGTGGTGGATACCATCGAATTTGATCAAGGGGTGCCCGAAAGACGAAAAGCGGCATTTCGTCAATATCCGTCGCTGGAAAGTGGCATTAATGATTATGTGAACTTTGTTCAATCTCAGGGTCGATACCAACAAGCGATGGCCTCAAAAGACGATACGCAGCAATACTTTCAGGCCCTTCAACAAGCTGGGTATGCCACTGATCCTCAGTACGCTGAGAAAGTGATGGCGGTATACCGTAGCGAGACAGTTCAGGGGTATCAGCCGTGAACATCTGCGTTAGCGGGAGACGATACAAATGATTCGAACTGATCTGTTTAATATCGCTAAATCGGGCGTGAATGCTAGTAGTCAACTGCTTAATACCACGTCCAACAATATTGCCAACGTCAATACGGACGGCTACGTTCGTGAACAGACGGTATTTAAAAGCAATACTTTAGGCGGGGTAGGTCAAGGCACCACAGAACGGGTCATCAGTACCTTTGCCCAAAACCAACTACGCAGAGATATAACCTCGGTGGGCGAACTGGAAACCTACGTGGAGAAAACCTCCTCATTGGACAATATACTGGCAAGTGAAGCCAATTCCATTGCCGACGGTTTAAGTCAGTTTTTTGCCTCTATGCAAACTGCCGCCGATGATCCGACAAATCTTGCCTCCCGTGAAGCGGTACTTGGGGAGGCCACAGGTTTGGTGTCGAGAATGCAAACCTTGTCGGAGTTTATGGAAGCCAAAGAAGATGAGTTAAATCTTCAATTTACCAGTGAAGTTCAGCGGGCTAATAGCCTGATAAAAAGTATTGGCGATCTGAATTCTGCGGTCATGACGGCCAAAGGCGGCAGTGATAACGAGCCTTCTGTTCTGCTTAATCAACGGGACAAAGCCATCAATGAATTAGCTGAGTTAATGTCTATTGAGGTACGAGAAAATCAGTACGGCTCGGCGGTGGTGAATTTATCTTCCGGGGAATCTTTGGTTCTGGAAGACGGTTCTTTTAATTTATTTGAACTCGGCAATGATGCCGATCTCACTTTCAAAGAACTGCAGTTAACGACGGATTTTGAAAACAAAGACAATACCAGTTTAAATATTGCCGAAGACAGTCTTGGCGGTACCCTGGGAGGGCTATTTCGTTTTCGCGATGAGATGTTAGGGCCAGCCCAGCGGGATATTGGACAAATGGCTCTGGCGATGGCCGATGCGGTAAATACCCAAAACCATCTTGGTATGGATTTGGATTTACAACTCGGTGGCGATATTTTTGCGCTACCGACTTTTAGCGGTCTGAACTATGAAGGAACGCCCAACGATTTACCCGTTGCGGCACGGGTAACACCGGGGGAAGCCGCCCAGCTTACCGATGCGGATTACAAGGTGACCATTGAATCGGTAGACGGCACTAATTTTCCTACCTCTGTCACCCTAACGTTGCTAAACAGTGATGGCACACCCAAACAGGATGCCCAAGGGAATAACGTTGAATACACAGGTATCAGTGTTGGCGCAGGCTTTAACGAATTGCCTGGCGGTATAGAAATCGAATTTGATAGTGTGGCCAGTTACGATGCCGGTAACGAATTTTTAATTCAGCCCACTAAATTTGCCGCTTCTGATTTAGCCTTAGCGACCCAACGTCCTGAAGATTTGGCTTTTGCCTCTCCCCTAAGAGCGGATCCCGATGCGGGGAACTTGGGCGATGCCACGGTGAGTACCGTCCATATCTCTAATACGGTGGTGGACAGCAGCCTAGGTGCGGATGCGTCAGCATTTGATGGTGCTGGTGGTATTCATGATGCCAGTAGCGCACCGGGTGGCACCGTAGGCGCACCGGCGCAAATTGTATTTACTTCTAGCTCTGATTTTGAGGTGCTGGATAACGCCGGTAATCTGATTACCCAGGTCAGTGGTGTGACCGACTACGAGAACTTACTTTCACAAGCGAAAGCCAGTGGCAGCAGCCCAGCTTGGCCTGCCGCATTTAGTGCGTTGGATGATTACCCAGGCTATGATTTAAGCCTAAGCGGCGTACCTGTTGCCGGCGATAGTTTTAACATTAGTTATAATACTAACGGCGTGGCAGATAATGCCAATGCGTTAGACTTAGCCCAACTGCAAAAAGAAGGCATGGTACAGCTGAGTAGCGATAGTGCCAATCAGCTACGCACCTTCCATGATGCGTATTCTTCTTTAGTGGGTCGGATAGGAGAAAGCTCAGCGACGGCCCAGATTTCACTGGATGCCGCCGAAGCCATGAAGGTGCAGTCGGAAAATTGGTTTGATAGCACCTCTGGCGTCAGCCTTGATGAAGAAGCGGCAAACTTAGTACGTTATCAACAAACGTATGCCGCCGCAGCGCGTATACTGACTACAGCACAAGAATTGTTTGATACGATTCTGGCAGCAGCGAGGTAAACAGATAATGCGGATCACCACCAATCAGATTTATGACCAGAATATCCGTGCCATCATGGATAATCAAAAAGACATGACTCAAACCCAGGAAGCCTTGTCCACAGGGAAAAAAATCAATCGTCCCAGTGACGATCCGGTTGGTGCAGCCAGTGTGATCCGGATCACTGAACAATTAGATAAGCTGACTCAATTTCAACGCAATAATGACTTATTGACCAACGCCCTAGAGCAGCAAGATACGGTGCTTAACAATATTAATTCTTCTTTGACAAGTGCAAGAACCCTGATTGTTCAGGCGGGTTCCGGGATCATGTCGGATGAAGATAAGCGCGCCATTGGCGTGGAATTAGAGCAGATCCGCAATGAGGTCCTAGACCTTATGAATACTCAAGATGCCAGTGGCAATTATATCTACTCCGGCCACCAGTCCCAGCAACAGGCATTTACCTTTAATCCTGCGGAGTCAGGCAATGCCATTACCTTTAACGGTGACAATGGCGACACCAGTGTTGCTTTATCCGACAGTGTAACAGTACAACGCAGCACCTCGGGTCAGGAAATATTTGGCAACGTACTGGCGCGGTTTAATTTTGATGTCACTGGCAGTACTGGGGCAATGGTAGATGCCGCGAGAGTAGAAGAGCAGGGCACCTTCGATTCGTTTTTCAATCAATATTATGATGGTTCAACACCGTCAAATAATGATTTTCAGCTGGAAATTTTGACCTCCGGTCAGGTACAACTGACCAATGTGGGCACCGGCGATGTGGTCGGTGAGGCGGAGTTTAGTTCAGGGGAACCTTTTACCATTGAAGGCATGACCTATACGGTAACGGGCGTCCCTGGCGATACGGTGGATTTTAGTCTCAGGGAGCCGGAGAAAAAGAATGTGGCCGAAACCCTTAACGACATTGCAAATCAACTGATTAATGAATCCTTAACCGGTGATGATCTTACTGATGCCATCAGTGATGCGCTGGTGGGATTAGACAATGGTATGGAAAAAATACGCCTAGAACGTTCCTCATTGGGCGGACGATTGAATGTTGCCGAGTCCATCTATGGCACTAATCTGGATTTAGAAATAGCGGCAAAAGATGCACGGGCCTCCATTGAGGAAACGGATTACGCTGAAGCCTCTGCCGAATTCGCTAAGCAAGAGGCGGCGCTGAGCGCGGCGCTGGCTACCTTTCCTAAAGTGTCGAATTTGTCCTTATTTAATTATATTACGTAAATTGTTCAATCCCCGTGATATGAGCCAGATACACCCGTGTCTGGTTGTCGCGATGCCCCGAATAGTAAGACACATACAGATCGTCGTTATCAATGACCATGCCCGGATAGCTGTTGTCTTTGCCACTGGGTAAAGTCAGTAGGGCTGTTAGCTTGGCAGTGTGTAAATCTAATAGCCACAGCTGTGTCTTAAAGGCACTGCCTGTCCAGTCTCTTCCCGCGACTAATGCCGTATGCGGTGTTAAGGGAAGCATCTCAGGGCCGCCAATATAGGTGTTTAAATCTCGCCACTGCCATTGGCTGTAGGGGGCCTGACTGACACCCAATTGGGCACTAAAGGTATCGGCATCCCGTCTTACTAGGGCATAAATCCGCTTGTTTTCTCCAAATATCAGCGCACTTTCGTTGGGATAACCGAGTTTGTCCCGTTTTAAGCTCATCGCCGGTGTTGTTTGTCTGACCATTTGTTGATGGGGATGACCGATACACAGATCCAATTGTTGTAAGGGGCGATGGTAGGCCAACCCGAATGCCTGTTGATCTTGCCACGCAATACGCCATAACCACCAGTGATTGTCGCCAAATGCATGGTCAGAAGACCAGGTGCGCCCGTTATCGGAAAACCAGCTTAACATTTGGGTATGTTCGTGTTTGTCGTCCACCGCCTGGAAACGGGCAAAGGCGATGAGCCACAGACGTCCGTTGCCGTCCACCGAGAGTTTGGGATCCCGTAAATCGGCGTTGTGTTTACGGATACGCTTGCGTTGTAACACCTGTCCGTCGTGGGTGAGTCGTGCGATTTCAAGGCTGCCATCACCACTGATGTGATTACTCGCGATGCGGTAACAACACAATAAATTACCGTCAAAGGAAATCAGATCGGTAAAGGCTGCGTGGCTCCCTCGCCCCGATACGCGATGTATATCCTGCAATGTAAGAAATTTTTCTTCTTTCATAATTTATCAGAAAACCAAGGTGTTAAGTGCGACAGGCGGCAACTTTATGCCGCCTGTCGGCAATTTAAGTGAATTTATATTAAAGGGATGTGGCAAACAGTCGATAAAAGTTACGAGAGAGCCAGTTCATCATTTACCCCTCAGGTTATGGTGACTACTAATTGTAATCGCCGGAAGTCCCGGCAGCCAGCCCTGCTGGACTGAGAGTGTTAGGAGAGACTTATGTCTTTGTATGTTAATACCAATGTGTCTGCATTGAACGCACAACGTCAGTTATTCGACGTGAGTAATTCTTTAGGCACGTCATTTGAGCGCTTGTCTTCTGGTTTTAGAATCAACAGCGCAAAAGATGATGCCGCCGGTCTACAAATTACCGATCGAATGACATCCCAAATCCAAGGTTTAAACCAAGCCGTGCGTAACGCTAATGATGCGATCTCACTGTCGCAAACAGCGGAAGGCGCGTTGGATGAAACCACCACAGCTTTACAACGTATTCGCCAATTGGCGGTACAATCACAAAACGGTATTAACAGCTCTGCTGACCGTTTAGCACTGCAAAAAGAAGTATCTGCACTTGCCACTGAAATTACGCGAATTTCCACTGATTCGCAATTTAACGGCGTGGATATTCTGACCGGTGGTTTTTCTGCTCAGTTTTTGGTGGCCAATGCCGGTCAAACGATTTCTGTAAACCTTTCTGCTATTAATCTGGCCGGTCTTAACGGATTTAGTGCCGGTGGCTTAGGCCTAACCGGTGGTACGGTTGCTGATGTTGCAGGTGCTTCTGCATTGTTAAGTGTGGTAGACGGCGCAATTTCTGCCATTGGTGGCGTACGTGCTGACTTAGGTGCGTTGCAAAACCGTTTTCAGTCCACTATCCGTAACTTAAGCAGTATTTCTGAAAACGTCTCTGCTGCTCGTTCACGTATCCGTGATACTGACTTTGCTTCAGAAACCGCTGAATTGACACGTAACCAGATTATCCAACAGGCAAGTACAACCGTATTGTCACAGGCTAATCAGCGTCCTCAATCAGCTTTACAGTTATTAGGTTAATTATTCACTAATACTGGGGAGTGAAGCCAGGAGGTAGTGACTCTGAGGTCCCAAAGTGTGAGAGCGTATAACTCTTACCCATATTGAAGATTAAAAAGCCGGACTTTATGTCCGGCTTTTTTTTGGAAAATCAAAAGATAACGAATGTTTTACCCGTGAGATGACAAATATTGCAAAAAAATAACTAAAGGATTTTGCCTCTTTGTACGATACATAAAGCATCGGGGACTGAAACTAAAAAAATCAAATTCAGCACCTCGATAAGCGAATAAAAACAATAATAAGCAAAACGAAATATATCACGCAAAAAATAAAAATAGTGATGTAATCCAAATAGTTAGGAGATAGAGAAATGAGTTTATTTGTTAATACCAATGTGTCCTCTTTAAATGCACAGCGTCAACTGTTTAACACGGGTAATAATCTTGATACGGCCTTTGAGCGTTTGTCATCGGGTTTTCGTATTAACAGTGCCGCTGATGATGCTGCAGGCTTGCAAATATCTGATCGTATGACGTCCCAAATTATGGGGCTTGATCAGGCGGTACGAAATGCCAACGATGGAATTTCATTGGCGCAAACTGCTGAAGGTGCGATGCAGGAAATTACTACCGCTTTACAGAGAATTCGCGTTTTGGCGATTCAATCGCAAAACGGTATTAACTCTTCTGCGGATCGCTTGGCACTACAAAAAGAAGTATCAGCACTTAAAACAGAAATTTCTCGAATCGCGTCTACCACGCAATTTGGGGGCGTGGATATTTTAAATGGCAGTTTCTCATCATCGTTTTTGGTGGGGGCAAACGCAGGCCAGACAATTGGTGTCAATATATCCCGGGAAAATGGCTTTGGCTTTGTGGGTTTAACCGGCACCAGCGATACGTCGGTGTTGACCGAAGATTTAGCTTCTGCCGCATTAGCCGCTGTGGACTCAGCAATTTCCATTGTTGATGCGAAACGGGCGGATCTCGGTGCCATTCAAAACCGTTTTCAGTCAACCATTCGTAACTTGTCGAATATTTCAGAAAATGTGTCTGCGGCACGTTCTCGCATTAGAGATACGGATTTTGCAACGGAAACAGCGTCATTGACACGAAATCAAATTCTTCAGCAGGCCAGTACTACGGTATTGAGCCAGGCAAATCAACGCCCTCAAGCGGCATTGAGCTTACTGCAATAATGATACTGAGCAAGGAAGCTTAGATAAAAATAGGGATTAATAGGCTTGTTGCAGAGTAAAAAGATGGGGCGCTGACTGGCGAGAACGAAGCCAGGAGGTAGTGAGAGGTATGAGGTCTGGAACAACATACCCGCCTGTCAGCTAGAGCAAAGCAAGCTTTGCCTGGAACATCCGGGAGTGACCCGGAAGTGTCAATGTTTTAACATCGACATATACTAATAAGCACAGCGTGTGCCATATTTTGATAATTGCCCACGATGTGTATTCTTAAGTGAGTTACGCTACAAGCGTAAGCGTCAAGGCAGTTGGTTAGGAAAGAGGGATTATACGTTGGGTAAGCGTGACGAAAAATTCTCTTCAACTGTCTAATACGTTAGATGTTTCCTAAAGCGGCAAAAAAGCGCAGGAGTGGTACGAAGTTATGCCTTGTTAGCGGCAACTTTCTCCCACCGATGACCACAAGTGCCAATGCCGACAACGACCATGTCTATAGAGACCGATAAAAAATTATTTTAATACGGTGTGTCTAAAATAGATTAGTTGGGGAAATGTACTACACTGAAATATGGGAAGGAGTTGAGAGGCCGCCCAAGCCAAGTCCCCCGTAATGGGGGGCTGGTTGAATAAAACGCCGGCTAACAGGACTGAGAGGTAGAAGAGTGGTTGAGAGGCCAGTTAATTCTACTAATTATCCTGCCAGCCGACTGGAAACATTTTTAAGTTTTGCTCTAACTCCTAACGTGAGCAAAATTGGCCGGGACATTTGTTCCGGCCTTTTTTATTTTTATGCCAAAACAACCCGCGCCATCTCACGCTACTAATTTATAAGCACATCCTATGCCAAAACGCTCGTCAATTTGTTGGCGGTGATGTTATTAGGTATTGCGAACGAAACTTACCATCTTCTTTTTATACCCTTCTATTTTGCACAAAAATTATCGCCCGGAAACTAAAAATAGGGCGTTTAAATCATGCTGTTCAATCTATTTCGCGAAAAAATAAAAAATTATGTTTATAAATCAACGGGTTAAAATATTTTTATTTTTTTAATAAAAAAACTAAAGAAACTCAAGGAATGGTCGATAACTATAGTTGAGGGGTAATTTAATTACTTAAATGTGATGCTAATAAGCATTAACAATGAGGGGTTTATCGGGAGTAGTGACCCGGCAAACCTGAACTGGAAGGACTTGATTGTGACTTTGGTTACGTCAATTCCCTAGGAGGTATTCTAATGTCTTTATATGTAAATACTAATGCATCTTCTCTGAACGCACAGCGTCAGCTTTTTGATGTAAACAATAAGTTGAATACGTCGTTTGAACGCTTATCATCAGGTTTTCGCATTAACAGTGCGGCTGATGATGCTGCGGGTTTGCAAATTTCTGATCGCCTAACTACACAGGTACAGGGGTTAAACCAGGCAGTGCGTAACGCCAATGATGCCATTTCTTTGGCACAAACTTCAGAAGGCGCCCTTTCCGAGGTGACCACCAGCTTGCAACGTATTCGTCAATTGGCGGTGCAGTCTCAAAGTGGGATTAACAGTTCAGCAGACCGTGCGGCACTGCAAAAAGAAGTTGCTGCGCTGCAAACGGAAATCTCCCGTATTTCTACCGATACCCAGTTTGGTGGTGTGGATTTGCTAACAGGCACATACTCGGCTACGTTTTTGGTAGGCGCGAATGCCGGACAGTCAATCAGCATTAACTTATCCCGTGCCGGTGGTTTTGGTGCTTCCGGGTTGGGCGTGGGGTCGCTGTCAATTGCCACCGCCGCGGAAGCCAGTGCGGCACTCGCTGCCATTGATCTGGCAATCTCTACTATTGGTGGCACGCGAGCAGATTTAGGGGCGTTACAAAATCGCTTTCAATCAACTATTCGTAACCTCAGCAGTATTTCTGAAAACTTGTCTGCTGCACGTTCACGGATCCGTGATACCGACTTTGCCTCTGAAACGGCAGAGCTTACCCGAAATCAGATTATCCAGCAGGCGTCAATTTCTGTGCTCAGTCAAGCTAATCAACGCCCCCAAGCTGCTTTATCTTTGCTAGGATAATAGACAGTAAATGCTTAAACGGTGTTGGGAAGTGTGTCAGTTAGGCTTCCCAATAATCCATTTGAGATAAGGAGGTAGCTGTGGATATTGCAAATTTACAAGTTGGCCAAAATTTTGCTGTTACACCTGTCAATGAGAGACAGTTGCAGGAGAAGCCTGCTGTCTCTGTTGAGCAGGCTGATGGCGGTAAAAAAGAGCCGAAAAATGACGGAGAATCTGCACAAAATGCTCAAGTACAGGCTCAATCGGTCGATAACCTGATCACAGAGGAACAAGAGCAGGCTGATATTGAGACTGCTACCCGTGAGGTAGAATCATTCCTTCAGGTACAGAATCGCAATTTGACGTTTTCTGTGGACGAAGAAACCAATCGTTCAGTGGTAACGGTAAAAGATTCAGCCTCCGGCGATGTTATCCGGCAAATTCCCACAGATGAAGTGTTAAAACTCGCTGAACGGATTAAAAATTTGCAGGAAGATATCGGTGGTAGTGTAGGGATTTTTGTTAATAACGAAGTGTAAATGAGGTAAACAAATGACTATTCAATCGTTAGGTGTTGGTTCAGGACTTGCGCTTGACGATCTGGTCACGCAATTACTCGACGCGGAACGTACGCCAAAAGAAACGGCGTTAAACGAACGAGAAGAACGGGTTGAAGCGGAGATATCTGGCTTAGGTCAGGTTAAATCCGTTTTGTCCGATTTTCAGGATGCCGTTGACGAATTGCGTACAGACGCCGATATCAACGGTCGTGAGCCCACCATTACCAATCCTGATGAAGACATCGAGACCATTAGCGCAGAAGCGTCTAACTCGGCACTGCGGGGCAGTTATGAAATTGCCGTTGAGCAATTGGCTGAGGGTAGCCGTGTCATTACCGACGATGGTGCATTTAGCGATAGTAGTGATCCAGTACTGTCTTCGGGTACGGGCTCTTTAACCTTCAATATCGGTGGCACCGGCGATACCTTCTCCATCAATGTCTCTGCCGGGATGACGCTGGCCGAATTACGTGAAGCTATTAATAACAGCGAAGATAATTTTGGTGTCAATGCGAACATCATTGATACTGGCACATCCGCCGGCCCTAAACTCGTTTTTAGCTCTGAAATTACCGGTACAGGCAATGATCTGGAAATTGTCAATGACACCGGCGTTGCCGAATTAAACCGTCTGGCGACGTCCAGTTCCAATCCTTCTGGTCTGGTATCCGCAAGCAATATTTCAGCAGCAACCAACGCTCGCGCTACCATTGACGGCATAGTGGTGGAAAGCAGTACCAACGAATTTGAAAACACCATCCAGAATGTGTCCTTTGAAGCTGAGCACGTGTCGCCTCTGGCGGCAGATGGAGTGACTTACGAAACTTCCACGTTGGATATTGGGTATGATAAGCAAGGTCTTGAAACTAAAATTCGGGATTTTGTTGATACCTACAATAGCGTTATGAGTGAACTTGGCACTCTGACTCGCTATGGTGAGTCGGAATTGGAAGAAGACGGCGCGTTGGCCGGTGATTCCCTTATGCGAGGTATCATGACAGGGATGGGCTCCATTGTGGGCAGCCACGTTTCCTCATCGGCATTGGGCGGTTTATTCCAATTAGGTGTGGAACTCAATTCCGATGGCGAACTCGAAATTGGTAGTTCTGATTTTGGCCTCGGCACAGGGGAAGATCGTCTTGAAGATGCATTGGAAGATAATTTCGATGAAATAGCGAAACTTTTTACCGATGAAAATGAAGGTATAGCAACGCGCCTGTATGATTTTGCCGAGCAATATGTCTCGTCTAGCGGCTTATTAACCGTTAGAGAAAATGCGGCAAAAGATAACCGTGAAAAGGTTTATGATGATCGGGAAACCCTTGAACTGCGCATGGCAAGTTATGAACAGGTACTACGTGATAAGTACTTAAACTTGGACCAAACTGTTGCACAATTAAATTCAACCAGTTCAGCATTGCTGGCTACCTTAGGATAAGTTAGGAGTTATCATGGCACTTACAGGTATCAATGCTTACCGTAAAGGTAACCTTAAACAAGATATTGCGAATGCAGACCCCCACAAACTAACGTTGATGCTTATGCAAGGCGCACTTGATCGACTGGCTTATGCCAAAGGGTCGATGGAGCGTAAAGAGTATGCGGCTAAATCTGAATTTCTTTCTCGCGTTACCGCAATATTAATGAACCTTAGAGATACCCTTGATTTGGACATTGGCGGGGAAGTGGCAGAAAACATGTATGCTTTGTATGATTATATGATTGAGCGTACCGGTGAAGCCCATGTCAGGAATGACTTGCAGATCCTAGATGAAGTGATTAGCCTATTAACTCCCATTCGTGATGCATGGGTACAGATCCCTCAGGCAGCAAAAGAGGAAGCGTACGAAGCCCAGCGTCAAAAACGTCAGGCCGTGTGAAAACAGAACTTAATCATTCCTTAACACCGCAGGCACTTGCTGAGATCAATCAACGCATCTTACAGTGCCTAGCCGATGAAGACGAAGCCTCTCGGTATCAGACTCTCTTGTCTTTAATTCAGCAACGCGATGCCTTTATTCAGTCTCATTTAACGTCGTTAACCGATGAAGAGGCAAAATCTTTTGCGCAGCAGGAGCTTAGCGTCAATAATAAGTTACTGGAAGTGGCGCAGACTTTGCTAAAGTCAGCTAAAGATGATGTCAGCCAGTTTTTACAACGTCAAAAAGCGGTAAAACACTACCGCAAATGATATGTTGAGGCGCAATTGCATCAGCTAACTTAACGCCGGTTCGTTGACTGGTTATTCGTGGAAATTTCGCATGTTTAATAATAAGAGTATACTCATCACTGGCGGAACCGGCTCCTTCGGAAGGAAGTTTGTCAGTTATTTACTAAAAAATTATTCGCTTCGAAAAGTCATTATCTATTCCCGTGATGAGCTTAAGCAATTTGAGATGCAGCAGTTTTTCGACGCAGACTGCATGCGGTATTTTATCGGTGATGTGCGTGATAAAG
Organism: Alteromonas sp. 14N.309.X.WAT.G.H12; assembly: GCF_036697315.1. Classification (NCBI taxonomy): domain Bacteria; kingdom Pseudomonadati; phylum Pseudomonadota; class Gammaproteobacteria; order Alteromonadales; family Alteromonadaceae; genus Alteromonas; species Alteromonas sp. 14N.309.X.WAT.G.H12. The sequence continues at coordinate 3,485 of NZ_JBAHZB010000032.1, read as the reverse complement.
ATCGCCTGATTACCGCCATGAAAGATGTGGATTACGTGGTTCACGCCGCTGCCCTTAAGCAAGTCCCTGCTGCAGAATACAACCCCAATGAATGTATCAAAACCAACATTAATGGCGCGCAAAATGTCATTGATGCGTGTATTGCCAATAATGTCTCGCGAGTCATTGCCTTGTCCACGGACAAAGCGGCCAATCCGGTAAATCTTTATGGTGCGACTAAGCTGGCGTCCGATAAGCTTTTTGTGGCCGCAAATAATCTGTCTGGTGCCACCGGCCCCCGTTTTTCTGTTGTGCGTTATGGCAATGTGGTGGGTAGCCGCGGCTCTGTGGTTCCCTTTTATCGTAAATTGCTAAGTGAAGGGAAACGCAAGTTACCGGTAACCCATCCTGAGATGACCCGCTTTTGGATCACCTTAGATGAAGGTGTGGAATTTGTGGTGAAAAATTTTTCGCGGATGCAAGGTGGTGAAATATTTGTGCCTAAAATTCCCTCTATCCGCATTGTGGATTTGGTGGAGGCCATGAGCGGTGGGCGAGATTACGATGTTATCGGTATTCGGCCAGGTGAAAAGCTCCATGAAGTTATGGTGCCGGAAGAAATGGCCCATCATTCCATTGAGTTTGACGATCACTTTGTGATTGCACCTGCCATTACCTTCTTTGATAAAAATGTCGATTATTTTCGAAATCGACTGGGTGACAAAGGTCATTCGGTGTCTGAAAAATTTGAATACCACTCAGGTAAAAACCCCCATTTCCTCGATATCGAAGCACTTCGTGAGTTGGATAAACAAGCCACATGATCCCCTACGGTAAACATTCTGTTGACGAGGCCGATATTCAGGCTGTTGTTGATGTACTGCAAAACCAGTTTCTCACCCAAGGGCAACAGGTACCCGCCTTTGAGCAACGTTTATGTGACTATACCGGGGCGAAAGCCGCCGTTGCGTGCAACAGTGGTACTTCGGGCTTGCATCTTGCCTGTTTAGCCGCAGGTGTGACCGCAGGCGATCTTGTGTGGACGGTGCCAAATTCCTTCGCCGCATCGGCAAACGCGGCACGGTATTGTGGGGCCGATGTGGATTTTGTGGATATTGATCCGCAAACCCGTAATCTTTGTGTTGCTGCATTAGAAGAAAAACTTCAACAAGCGCAAAGACGGGGTCGTTTGCCCAAGGCCTTAGTGGTTGTGCATTTTGCCGGTAGCAGCTGTGATATGAAGGCCATTGCTCAATTAACCGCGCCGTATCATATTCTGCTCATTGAAGATGCTGCCCATGCTTTAGGGGGAAAAGATAGCGAAGGTAATCGGGTAGGGGCCTGCCGTTATTCGGCCATGACAGTGACCAGTTTTCATCCCGTTAAATCCATTACCACTGCCGAAGGCGGTGTGGTGTTGACCAATAACCCGATTTACGAAACCAGTCTGCGTTTGCATGCCAGCCATGGTATTACCAAAGATCCCGCAAAGCTGCCAACAGGCCATGCTAACGAGCCTTGGTTTTATGCCCAGCAAACCCTGGGGTTTAATTACCGGTTAAGTGATCTTCATGCTGCGCTGGGTTTAGCACAAATAAAGCGCATAGATACCTTTATTGCTAAGCGGCTAGATAAGGCTAAGCGATATGATGAGGCATTATCCGCGTTACCGCTAAAACGGCCGCTGCTGGATGAAAACAGTGCATGGCATCTGTACATGATAGAAGTCGCGCCACAGCAGCGCACCCATATCTTTAATACTTTGCGAGCTAAAGGTATTGGCGTGAACGTGCACTATATTCCCATTCATCTGCATCCGTATTACCGAGAACTGGGGTTTGCGCCAGGGGACTTTCCCCACAGCGAACAGTATTATAAAGGTGCTATCACCCTGCCACTATATCCGGATTTATCCGTCGAAAACCAAGAACAAGTAATTGCAACAATACGGGAGGTGGTTGGATGAATATAGCCGTTATTCCTGCCAGGGGAGGGAGCAAACGTATACCGAATAAAAACATACGTTTATTTGCCGGTAAGCCCCTAATTGCCTATTCCATCGAGGCGGCGAAACACAGTGAGCTTTTTGATGATATTGTGGTATCCACAGATTCTGAGGATATTGCCCAGATAGCAGAAAAATACGGGGTATCTTATACCGTCAGACGCCCCCCGTCCCTAGCGGATGATGTAACCGGCACATTCCCTGTGGTGCAGCATGCGATCAATCAATATCAGCAAGACAAGGGGCCCGTTAACTACGTGTGTTGTATTTATGCCACGGCGCCGTTTTTACAGCCTGATAAGTTACAAGAAGGGTATACGCGGCTAACCAATGAACCGGATATGTATTTTGCGTTTTCGGTAACCACGTTTCCCTTTCCTATTCAACGGGCAATTGTTCTGAAAGGAAAGGGTGTTAGTGCTATCCAACCGGAACAAATGGGCAAGCGCTCTCAAGATCTGGTGGAATGTTACCATGATGCCGGACAGTTTTACTGGGGCACAACCGAAGCCTGGCTAACGGGCAAGCCTACCTTTGCACAAAGCAGTATTCCGGTGATTCTTCCGCGCTATCTGGTGCAGGATATCGATACTCCTGAAGACTGGCAGCGTGCAGAATTGATGTACCGAGCCTATGTATCTATGGATAAATAATGCAGGAAAAAATTTTAATAATTAGAATGTTGGGGCTAGGTGATGTGACCTGTGTGGGGATCCCCGCTATTCGTCATATAAAGCAAAAATACCCGAATGGGCAAATTCACCTATTAACCTATGCGGCGGGAAAAGACATCATTGCCCTTGCTGAACCCGATGTACAAATCATGGCATTGGAAAAAGGGGCTTGGCCGGAAAATATCGTCAATGCCATGCAAACATTTTTAGGGTTAGCCGAGACGATTTTGGGAGAGGAATATACCCAAATCATCAATCTGGATACCTGGTTTATGCCCTGTTTTCTTGCCCGTTTTTTGAAAGACGCAGGTGAGCCTGTGGTGGGTAACACCATGAGTATGAGTGTGGCCGAGCTGGTGGATAAATTCCAGCATCAAACCTTAAAAGCCGATTATGTGAATGTCCCGGAACATTACATGCAAAGTACTTGGTTGAGCATGGCACAATGGCATAGCCCATGGTGGGAAAATGGGGTGTCGGTACAAGGAGGTTACCCGGAATTCTATTTACGTCGATGTTGCGGATTTAGCGATATTTCGATGGATATGGCCATTGATGTGCCCGCCGATCCCGCCTTGTTAAGCATGGACAAACCTGTGGTGGCGATGGCTACAGAAGCGCGAACACAAGAACGGCATTATCCCTATGGCGAACAAGTAAAAGGGTTGTTGGAAGCGAAAGGTGTATACGTATGGACAGGTTTTGATGGCCGTTGTGCTATGGCGGAGACGCTAGGAAAGCTGAAAGCCAGCCAATTACTGATTACCGTGCCTTCTGCCCCCCAATGGTTAGCGGCAACGGTGAATACACCGTCGTTAGTGATAAGC